>CAZGOX010000219.1:0-4715 GCA_964527955.1 uncultured Opitutaceae bacterium
GAATGCTCACGCTCGACCTTCCGCCCGAGGAATCGGCGGAGGTGGCCGAGGCATCTCGGGCGCATGGGCTGGATACGGTCTGCATCGTGGCGCCGACGACTCCGGATTTTCGGATTCCCCTCATCGCGGCGGCTGCGACGGGTTTCATCTACTACGTGTCCCGTGAGGGCGTCACTGGCGTCCGCGACAAGGTGGCGGGCGGTGTGGCGGAGGCCGTGGCGCGGATCCGGCGCCATACCGCCCTGCCTGTTGCCGTCGGGTTCGGGATCGCCCAGCGGTCCCACGTGGCCGAGGTGGCCGCCGTTGCGGATGGCGTGGTCGTCGGCAGCGCGCTGGTCAACCTCATCTACCAGAACCTGGGCGAACCCACCAGGATAGCCCCGGCTCTTACGGCCCTTGCGGCGGACCTTGCCGCCGGGACCAAACGCGGCGGCTGACGCCCCGCCGTTCCCGTGGCCAGCGGCGAGAATCACCGAACGCTTCATGTCGTCACCGGCTGTTCGGGAGTCGGCAAGACCGATTGGGCGCTTCGGTGGGCCGCGGAGCACGGGGCCGAGATCGTGTCCTGCGACTCGCTCCTCTTTTACCGGGGCATGGACATCGGGACGGCAAAGCCGTCCGCGGAAGAGCGCGAGAGGGTGCCCCATCACCTGATCGACATTCGGGGCATAGCCGAGCCGGTCGACATCACCCAGTATGTGGCGCTGGCGCGGGCGGCGGTCGAGGGGATCGCGGCGCGGGAGCGGCCGGTGATGGTGGTTGGGGGCAGCGGGTTCTATCTGAAGGCGTTCTTTGGTCCCGTGGCGGACGACGTGGCGGTGTCGCCGGAGCTGCGGGGGAATGTCGCCGCCCGCCTTGCGGCCGAAGGCCTGCCCGCGCTGGTCGAGCAGCTCCGGCGCCTCAACCCGGGAGGGCTCGGCTCCCTCGACACTGCGAACCCGCGCCGGGTGGCGCGGGCGCTCGAGCGCTGCCTTGCCTCCGGAGAGACCCTCGGCCGCCTTGCGGCGTCGTTTGCCGCGCAACCGGGTCCGTTCTCAGGGTGGAACGTCGAGCTGACCGAGCTGGTGAGGGATCCCGCGGAGCTGGAAAGGCGGATCGCGGTCCGGGCGCGCGACATGCTTGCCCGCGGGCTCGTGCGCGAGGTCGAGGGGCTGCTTGCGGACGGGCTCCGGGCGAATCCAAGCGCCTCCAAGGCCATAGGCTACCGGGAGGTCATTGAATTCCTGGGGGGCGGGCTTCCGGGAGACAGGCTGGAATTGGAGATCGTGAAGAACACGCGAGCCCTCGTGAAGAAGCAGCGGACGTGGTTCAGGACGCAGCTCCCCGCCGCCCGGACCGTCGTCCGTATCAATTCAGGTTAATGTGGTACTCGTCCAGCGACGAGCCCTCCAGGAACCGGAGATCGGCCAGGGCATCGCGCAGGTTCACCTTGGCCTGAAGTTCTCCCACACGGGCGGTCTCAAGCTGGTTCTGGGCCTGGAGCACGTCATAGCTCGTCGCAAGGCCTGCATCCAGTTCCGCCTTCTGAAGCTCGTACTGCTTTTCCGAGAGCCGCTCCTCCTCGCCCGCAGCCTTCACGCTCTCCAGGTTGGACTGGACGGCCCGGACGGCGGAGCGCACCTGCACGACCAGCTGCTGGTCGGTCTGCTCCTGGGTGAGCTGCTCGCTGCGGACATTGGCCATCGCCTGCCTGTAGAGGGCGCGGTTCGCGGCCATGCCCCAGGGGATGCTCAGGGTGAATCCCGCCTGCCAATTGGAGCCGTTTCCATTCCAAAGGTGATTGGCCGCGGCATAGTAGTCGTCCTGCGCGCTGTTGTAGCCGAGCCCCCCATTCACGGAGAGCGCGGGCAGCTGGTCCCTCTTCGCCTTCAGGGCGTCCAGCTTGAACTGCTCGATCATCGCGCCGACGATCGCGAGGCTGGGCCCGTTGTCGCGCGCCTGCTTGTACGAGGTATCGAAGGAGACGTCCGTGTCGCCGAGGTTGGCGAAGTCCACGGGGCCGACCCCCTGCCTGAACTCCTTTTCTCCCAGGTCCTGGAGAAGGGCGTCCTCGTTGTTCCGGACCGTCTGCTCGAACGTGATCAGCTGGCTCTTGGCGGTCGCAACGCCGACCTCGGCCTGCAGGACGTCGAGGTCGGTGAGCACCCCCGTCTTCCGCTTGATCGTATTCTCGTCGAGAAGGGCCTGGGCGAGCTTGAGGGTGTCCAGCCCGACCTTGTACTGCTCGCGGGCGAACAGGAGATTGTAGTATGCGGTCTGGGTGTTGAAGATGACCGTGAGGACGGCGCTCTTGAGGTTCAGGGAGGCGATCTTGACGCCAAGCCTGGCCCGTTCGATCGCCGCGCGGCTGTAGTCGGTCCCGGCGCCCTGGAGCAGGGGCTGGGAGACCGTGATGGACACGTTTCCGAGGTAGACCGGGTTCAGCAGCTCAAACGGGGGGGTCGTGAACTGCTTTTCGAGGTTGTAGTCCGCCGTGATCGTGCCGCCGGTGATGACCGTGTCCGAAATCGAGGCCGTGGTCGTCTGCTGGGTGTTGGACGTCGCCGCGTACGCGGTTGAGTTGGCGTCCTTCAGGTGGCTCTTCTCCGACGTGAGGCCGAAGATGGGGAAAAAGATCGACTGGTCGATCGTGACAAGGTCCCTGGCCTGCTCGACGGGAATCCTTTGGATGCTGATCGCAAAGTTCTTCTGGAGGGCTTGGGTGACGGCGTCGTTCAGGGAGACGGGCTCGCCGGGAGGGGCGGAGACCGCGTCGGGCGCCGCGCCCTGGGCCAGGGCAGCCGCCGCGGCGGCCAGAAGGCAGGATGCGAGGGTCAGGCGGGCGATGAGTCGGGTCATGGCGTTGGCTTGAATCTTGATAACACCGAGTCTTGGGGAAAGTTGCGCGTTTCAGCGGTTTGCCGCCCCCGGAGGCCCCGTTCGGTCACTTCAAGGCAGCCTGGGAGCGCTTGAGCTCCTTGTCGACGATCTCTCCCATCACGGAATTTGAAGTGATCCGGGATGAATAAAGCGCGATCTCGGCCCGTGTCTCCGCGAAGTGAGGGTTGGCCGGGCTGAGGTCCGGGGCCTTCCTGTCGGCCGCGTACACGAACACGCCGCCCGCCGGGGCCTGGGCCATTTCGGAGACGTCCCCCTTGCCGAGGCGGTCGAGCTCGCCGGATACCGACTCATCCAGGTCCTTGGGGCGGTCGCGCATCTGGAAGGGGGGAAGATGCTTCGTCGAGACGGAAACCGTGCCGGCCGAGGCGCGCGCGACGGCCTCGTCGAACGTCAGGCCGGACTTGAGCCCGGCCTGGATCTTTGCACGAAGGGTCTGTCCAAGTTCGGCGAAACGAAGCCGTCTCTCGTTGTCGACGTAGTCAGCCGCCACCTTGTCGCGGACCTCCAGCAGCAGCGACTTGCGCGACGGAAGCGTGGCGCGCCAGATGAGGATCGCAGCGCCGTTCGGCGTGGGCAGCTCCTCGGAGAAGTAACGATCCGCGTCCAGCTTGAACGCCGCGTCGGCAATCTCCTGCGACCCGCCCAGCTCGGCGGGCCCGGAGTCGCGCGTGAAGGGCGCGAGTGGCTTTGCCGCAAGCTTGGAGGAGGCCAGGTAGGCATCCAGGGCGGGGCCCGGAGTCACCTTGTTGTCGTACAATCCGAGTGCAAAGTTGGCTGCGGCATCCAGGGCCATGCGCTGGGCCTTCTTGATCTTCACCTCGACCTCGATCACGGGGCGAACCTCCTTGAGCGTCACCTTGGCCTTTGCGTCGGACGGCTTCGCACCGGCGGGAGCAGGGGGATTGAACTGGCCCTGGTTGGCGTCAAAGTACGCCTGGATCTCATCATTTGAGGCGGTCACGCCGGACATGTAGGCGCTGGCGGGAAACTCCACGTAGCTTGCGGATACCTCCGGCGGAACATCGTAACGGAAAGAATTTTCGGTGAAGAACTTCTGGAGGTCCGCATCGGTGGGCGTGATCTGCGGCTTGAAGGTTGAAAAGTCCACGGTGGCCGTCTCCAGCGTCCACGTCGTGAATCCAAGTGCGAGCGCGCGCTTGACGTCGTCCGCGAAGACGTATCCCGGCCCGCTCAGGAGGTTGCCGACCTGGTTCACCCGCACATCCTCCGCGATGACGCGCGCCGGGGACTCCTCGGACGACCCGGCCTGCCCGGCGAAGCTCGTCCGGATGAGGTTGTAGCGGTTGGCGTCAAACTGCCCGTTCTTGTCCTGGAAAATGCGCAGGGTCTTGATGAACTGTGTCAACTGCGCCTGGGTCGGCGGCGGCAGGTGCATCTCGTCGGCCAGGTGGAGCGCCGCGGTGCGCTGGTAGGCGTAGTTCTGGACCTGCTCCTGGGTGAGGTTGGCATACCCGGTCTGGAATTGGGCGCTCATGGCGGCGTCCCGGACCATCTGGTCCACGTCCGCAGCCGAGCCGAGGTTGTGTCCGAAGTAGTTCCGGGCAACGGCCCCCCGGTTGTTGTAGCCGATGCTGGAGGTGGCGCCGATAGTCACCACGAACGACACGATCGTCCCGATCAGCACGATGCCGAAGATGATTTTAAAGTGATGTTGGAAGTTTCGCTGGACCCAGGAGATCATAGGGGGAAGGGGTCAGAACGTACGCCGCGGGGGGGCCGTGGCAAGGTTAGAAACGGCCGGCTACAGGGTGCTTTTGGATCCCGGACGGGTCCTCTCCGGTCGCTTTTCGTTCGCAAAGCCTCACACAGTCGAC
>CAZGOX010000220.1:0-4702 GCA_964527955.1 uncultured Opitutaceae bacterium
TGCGCAGGGAAGCTCCGGCCCCCTGTCGTACAGCGGGTCGCTGGGTCGTCTGCAGACCGACAACGACCGGGCGCACAACGACTACAAGAACTGGAATTACTCGGGCAGGCTTGAGGAACGCATGTCGCCATCGCTCCTGGTCGGCGCGACGATTCGCGGTCAGGTGGGGCACTACGAGGAACCGGGCCCGACCACGTACCCTTCACCGGGCGACGTACAGACGGCCTCCGACCTCCTGACGACCTTTGCCGAGGTCCAGGCTGCGGACGCCTTCAAGTCCCGGCTCACCGCAGGCTGGTACCAGGATGAGTACACCTGGGACAAGGGGAGCCCCTACGCCTACTACGCCCGCAACACGCGGGATATCCTGGAGTGGCAGAACAGCTGGGAGGCGACAGGCTGGGCGGAGCTCGTGGCCGGCATCGACTCCGAGCGGTCGGACTACGACGCGGGAGGCGTGCTCAAGGATCGCACCCTGGCGGGTTATCTCTCGTCCACGTTGCGTCCCGCAAAGGACCTTGAGCTGACCGCCGGCCTCCGCCGCGACGACTTTGACACCTTCGGGGCGGCGACGACCGGCCGGGCCGGCGTCGCATACGTTCCCGATGGGGGCGCGACGAAGCTTCACGCCACCTATGGCACGGGCTTCAACGCCCCGACACCGGACGAGGTGTACGGCGAGCCGCCCTACCTGCTTCCGAATCCCGCCCTCCGCCCGGAGCGGTCGCGGGGGTGGGACGCCGGCGTGGACCATCGGTTCCTGGCAGGGAGGGTCGGCGTGGAGGCGACGTATTTTGAAAACAGATTCCGGGACCTTCTCCAGGATGAGATCGCCGACCCGACCACCTACGCGGGGCAGGAGGTGAACGTGGACAGGGCGACGACCCGCGGGGTCGAGACCGGGCTGAGCGCGAAGCTGACGGAGCGTGTCTCGGTGCGGGCGAGTTACACCTATCTGGAGGCGCGGGATGACACGGCCGGGGAACGGCTCATCGAGCGTCCGCGGCATGTGCTGGATGCGGGCGTCGAGGACCGGATCACCCGGCAATGGCTCGCGGGGGCCGGGGTCCACCTGGTCGCGGATCGGGTCGACGGAGCCTACGCCCCCGAGCCGCTCCCCGGCTACTCGAGGTTCCGGCTCTACGCCAGCTATGAGGCCACGCGGAAGCTATCGCTGAAATTGCGGGTGGAAAACGTGTTCGATCGCAACTATCAGGATGTCGTCGGTTACCCTGCGCTCCCATTCGCCGTCTATGGCGGGGCGGAGTGGCGGTATTGATCCCTGCCTGCGTCCTTCGCCCATGCCCCCCCTGAAACGAGCAGCCTTCCTCCTCCTGGGACTGGCCTCCATTCTCAGGGGCGCTCCTTCCGCGGAGAGGGTCGTTTCCCAGACGGTGGGCACGGACGAACTCCTGCTGGCGGTTGCCGATCCGGGCCAGATTGCGGCGCTCAGCCACCTGGCCCGGGATCCGGAGTATTCCGCGGTGGCCGACGAGGCTTCGGGATTCCCCCAGCTTCAGCTGAACGGCGACGCCGAGTCCGTGCTCAAATTCCAGCCGACCCTGGTGCTTTGCGCGGACTACAGCCGGCCGGAGCTGGTGGCGCAGCTTCGGCGGGCGGGAGTGCAGGTGCTCATCTTCGACCATTACGCCACGATAGAGGACGCCTATGCCAACCTCAGGGTCCTCGGGCGCGTCCTTGGAGACGGGGAGCGGGCCGAGAAGGTCATCGCCGGGTGCCAGCGCCGGGTGGCTGCGCTGGAGAGGCGCTTGAAGGGGCTCGCCCCGGCGGGCGTGATCGCCCCCTCCACGTACGGGCTCATTCCGGGCGCGAACACGACCTTTCAGGACCTGTGCGACCACTCCGGCGCGGAGAACCTGGCGACGACCCTGGGTCACCTGGTGGGCAATGCACCGCAGCCGTCGGAGGATATGCTCGTGTGGCCGATCGACTTTGTCGTGGTCTCGGGCAAGGGCGTTGCCGGTGCGCTGGCGCCGTTTCGGGACCTGCCTCCGTATGAGTACCTCGAGGTGGTGCGCGCATCCCATGCCGTGCTCCTTCCCCCGTGGGTCCTCGGATGCGTTTCCCACCATAGGATCCTCGGCTACGAAATCATGGCGCAAGCCCTTCACCCGGAGGCGTTCAAGTGAACCCAAGGGTGCGAATCTCGAAGTTCGCGCTTCCCGGCCTCCTGACGGCGCTCTTCCTCCTGACCCTTCTGGCGCTGGGTTATGGGGACATGCACCTTTCTCCGGCCAGGGTTTGGGCGGGACTGCGCCACGAGGATCCGGTGGCTGCCACCGTCATCTGGCAGATTCGCCTGCCGAGGATCCTAGTCGCCATGCTGGTCGGCGCAGGCCTGTCGGCAAGCGGCCTCGTCATGCAGGCGTTCTTCCGCAACAGCCTTGCAAGCCCGGGGCTTCTCGGCGTGAGCAGCGGCGGGGCCGTGGGCGCGGTGGGCGCCATTGCGCTTGGATGGGCGTCGACCTCCCTCTGGGCGCTTCCGGCGGCTGCCATCGTGGGGGCGCTCCTTGCCACCGGTGCGGTGCTGCTCCTGGCGCGTCAGGGAGCAAGCGGGGAGCGGCTGCTTCTTGCAGGGGTGGCCCTGAACGCCCTGCTCGCCGCCGCTACGAGCTATCTTCTCTCGGAATTTACGGGGCCATACGAGAAGAACACCCAGATCCTCTTTTGGCTCCTCGGCGGCCTGGAGGACCGCACCTGGGAGCACGTGATGATCGCGCTCCCCATCGTGGCGGCGGCGGCACTTCTTTGGCCCCTGGGCCGCCCCATGGACCTGCTGAGCCTCGGCGCAAAGGAGGCCCAGAGCCTTGGCGTCGACGTGCGCGGCCTGCGCCGCCGGCTGCTGCTGCTTTCCACGGTCCTGACGGCCCTGGCCACGGCGGTCGCCGGATCCGTCGGTTTTGTCGGGCTCGTGGTGCCCCAGGTCCTCCGGTTGATGGTCGGGCCCGAGCACAGGCGCCTGGTGCCGCTCTCCCTGTTGGGTGGAGCCGCCTTTGTCCTCGCGTGTGATGTGGCCGGCCGGGCGGCCGGCGGATTGCGGCTCGGCGTTGTCACGTCGCTCATCGGCGCCCCGTTCTTCCTTTGGATGTTGCGAAAGCTGCCATGAATTCCCTCGCCATAACCCGCGGAACCGTGCCCGGTCGGCTGGAGGATCTGTCCCTGGAGCTTCCGCAGGGAAAGCTTGTCGGCCTTGTCGGGCCCAATGGCTCGGGCAAGTCCACGCTTCTGCAGCTGTCGGCGGGAATCCTGCCTCCGAGCGGTGCGGTCGCGTGGGGCGGACGGGCGCTTGCGGACATTCCGGCCCTTGAGCGGGGGCGATGCGCATCCTGGGTGCCGCAGGACGCCCAGTTTGAGTTCGGCTTCACGGTCTGGTCCGTGGTGGCGCAGGGCCGCTACGCCCATGGCGACGATGGCAAGGGAGTGGAGGCGGCGCTCGGCCTGCTCGACCTGGAGCCGCTGGCGGCGAGGCCGGTGAACCAGCTTTCCGGAGGGGAACGAGCACGCGTCCTGCTGGCGCGGGCGCTCGTCACCGAGGCGCCCCTGCAGCTTTGGGACGAGCCGCTTGCGGCGCTCGATCCGCGGCATGCATTGGAAACCCTTCGGCTGGCCAGGGCCGTTTCCCGGAGGGGGACGACCGTTCTCTTCTCCCTTCACGACCTTCGTGCGGCGCACGAGCTCGACCTGGTGGTCGTCCTCCACGACCACCGGCTTCGCGCCTTTGGGACCCCGGACGAAGTCCTCACGCCCGGCCTGTACCTGGAGGTGTTCGGCGTGCGCGCCGTGCCGGCGCCGGGCCTTTCGCTGGAATTGCCATAAGACTGCTCCCGGCAGATCATCGTCACAAAATGAAGAGGAAAACCGACACCCAAGCTGCCCACAAGAGGCGCATGAAGACGCTCCAAGGCGAGGTGCGGGCTACCATGCGCGCAGCGAAGGCCCGCCGAGGGCTCATCATCGTGCACACCGGCAACGGCAAGGGGAAGACAACCGCGGCCTTCGGGATGCTCGCGCGCATGCTCGCGCACGGCCGCACCTGCGCGGTGATCCAGTTCATCAAGAGTGGAAACGACGCCGTGGAGAAACTCCTCCGCCGGCCCACGCTCTCCTGGCACCGCGTGGGCGACGGCTTCACCTGGGACACCCAGGATCGCGCGGCCGATATCGCCAGCTGCAAGGAAGGATGGAGGCTGGCGCTTGGAAACCTGAGATCGGAGGAGACGGACTTCCTTGTCCTCGACGAGCTGAACGTGGTCCTCGCCTTCGGCTATCTTTCCAAGAAGGAAGTTCTCACCGCGCTACGCGCCAGGCGGCCCGACCAGCACGTTGTCATCACCGGCCGCGATGCCTGCCCCGAGCTCATCGACCTTGCCGACCTGGTGACGGAGATGAAGGAGATCAAGCACCCGTTCAACGTCGGCGTGAAGGCGCAGGTCGGGATTGAGCTGTAGGAGAGAGGGGGGCTGGCGGGCGAACCCGGCAAGCTGCCCTGAGGTAGGGACGAGCGGCCCGCTCGTCCAGGCGTTCCCCCAGCCCCTACGAAGCCAGCCACCGTGCCTTAGGGACGAAGTCGTTCCGACGAGCCGCCTAGCCTCTGCGGGCGAACGGGTCTGCGCTGCCTGCATTCGAGGCGTGAGTTCGCCACAAACGCGGGCCCGGCGGGTCGTAATCGATCTGCGGCCGA
>CAZGOX010000221.1:0-4692 GCA_964527955.1 uncultured Opitutaceae bacterium
GCCTGGTGTTCCTCGGCGCGTCCGCCGACGAAGAAGGGCCCGGCAATCCTCTTCCCGGCCGGGTTGACCAATTCCAATCGCCCGGCGAAATCCCGATCGGCTGGGAGCGTTGCGACGATTTTGTGCATGGGTCGGGCCTACCGCGATTCCGCCCGGCTGCGGAGAGGCTCCTTGGACTTGGACCTGGATCGCGGGGCGCCAGTCGGCGCCGGGCTCGGGACTGGAGGAGGATCCAGAAGGCGGGCAAACCGGCGCGCCATCCAATCCACCGAAAAGTCCTTTGCCGCAGTGATCCGGGCCGCCTCGCCAAGGCGCCGCCTGGTCTGGGGGTTGACGAGAAGGCAGCGTACCCTATGGGCCATCTCCCTCGCGCCCCCCTTGGCTGCAAGGAATCCATTGATCCCGTCCAGCACCGGGCCGGGAGCGTCGGCCGCCGGCCCGACAACGGGCAATCCGAGGGCCATCGCCTCAAGCAGCCCGACCGGGGAACCCGCCGGGCTAGACCCTGTCGCGAAGACTTTGCACATGCGAAGAAAGGGGGTTGCGTCGGCCTGGGGCCCAGCGAAATGAACATTGGCGACCTTCCGGGAACGAAGGAGCTCGAGCAGACCTGCCCACGTGTCGGCGTGCGCGGGTCGAACTCCGCCCACGACCACCAGGGTCGCCCCGCTGAGCCGCTCGTTGAGATAGGCCATCATATCGATCAGGAGATCCAGCTGCGCTCCGGGCTCGATCTGGCAGGTGGTCCCGATGACCAGATCCGGGTCGGACGACTTGGGAAGTAGGGGCGCCTGCGCCGCACCCGTGGAGGGCGTGGGGACTCCGTTGGGGATCACGACAAGTCTCCCGGGGTCGATCGGGAATTGGGCCGGCGCCGTTGAGACGCAGACCAGGTGGTCAAGGCGCGCCCAGTAGTCGGTGGATCCAAACGCAATGCGGCGCTGAAAGGCGCCAGCGGACTCGAGTTCGGCGAGGAAGGCCGGGGCCGCAGCGACATCGATCAGCCGAACCGCCCCGGCGGGAAGAATCTTTGCAAGCAGGAGTTTTATCCTCGGATCGACGCCCCATAGGCACAGGTTTCGGACCTTGAGCCGTTCGACCAGGTGAAGAATCCGCTCGAGCCTGTCGAGGTAGTCCCGTGCGTCGTGCAGGGAGAGCATCGGAACCCCGGACTTTTCAAGGGATTCCTTGTGGCCGCACGCCTCAGCTGGGTTGAGGACGCAGAGCGAAGTCTTGCCGCCCGATGGAAGATGGGCGAGGAGGTGCGCCAGGGACCGCTGGGCCTCGCCCGTGTTCAGATCGTTGGCGACAAAGAGGGTTCCGGATCGGACGGACTCCGCGCCCGCGGGTCGCCGGCACTTGCCGAGCAGGACCCAAAGGCGGGGCACCAGATCGAAGTCTTCCGGGAGCTGAGGAAGGGTTCTCGGCTTCGTATGAAGCGCCTGGGCGATGCCCAGGACGTAGGCCGCGGTGTCGGCCGAGTCCCGGACGAGGATTGCATGTTCAGGAAGGATCTCGCGGTTGCCTCCGGCGTCCGCAGTGACGATGGGGCAGCCGGCCTGGATCGCCTCCAGAAGCGCGACGCTGAGTCCCTCGTGGATGCTGGTATTCAGGAAAACGTCGAAGGCGGGGTAGTAGCGCTCGGCGTCCGGGACGGGACCGATCGCGAGCAGGTCGGTGATCACATCCAGGTCGAGCGCGAGACGGCAGGCCGCCGTGTAGGCCTGCCGACCGTAGCCCCAATCGGAATCCCAGCCTCCCAGAATCATCAACTTGGCCGGCTGATGCTGGCGGATCTGCGCGAGCACGCGGACGGCCCGGGTGTAGGCCTTCTGCGACTTGAACTGCCCGACCATGCCGATGACAAGCGTGTCGTCGGGGATGCCATGGCGGTCGCGGATCTGGCGCCGGTTCTGCTGCAGGTCCTGGGCGTTGAACCACCGCTGCAGCTCGTGGCGCACCACGATGACGGGGCGCGGGCAACCCTCCGCCCGGAGGTCCCGCCCGACGGCGTCGGAGACGGCCGCCACAAAGGGGATGTTTGGATGGCCGAACTCAGCCGGCGAATTGAGCCAGGCCTGGCGGGAGTTCTGAATGACCGGCACCACGCTGACGCCGCGCCGGCAAAGCTCCAGCAGCACGTCGGCGGGAATCATGTGGGCGAACAGGACCGATTCCGGCGAGGCCAGCACCTCGGAAGCTATTGCGTCGAGCTTCGCCTTGTGGCCGAGCGGGCTGAGGCGGTGCACGCGGACGGACCCGGCAGGGTCGAACGCGTAACCAACGCGGGTGTCGTGGAAAAGAAACAGTTTTGCGGACGAATTGCGCCGATGGAGCCCGGCCAGCGTCTCCAGAACGCTTCGTTCCGCCCCGCCCCGGGTGAGACTCGGAAGGAGGATGTTGATGTGGCTCGTCATCGAAAACTGCGGGGCGGCCAGCTGCCGGGCCGCCGCCTGGATCGCCGGCATCGCCGGCTGCGGGTTCGCCGGCTGGAGCCTTGCGGCCGCCGGCGCCGCAAGATCGTGGTCCGCATACAACCTGGCCAGGGCGCTTCCCGGCTTGGGGCTTTCCTTGTCGGGCGCGGTCTCGAAAAGGCGGCGCCCCCGGTAGGTCCCGTTGTTCTGCTTGAGCATGCGCCAGAACTCATTGATCCAGTGGATGGCCACCCAGTGCGGTGGCACCGGGTCGTCGCCAAGCGCGAGCGGGCGCACGGCATCCCACCACATTTCCTCGTTCCATGAGCCGTCGCGGATATAGCGGGTGAGGCGCAGCCGGGTGATCGCGCGGGAGAGGATCCGGTTGGGCATGAGCCATTCGCTGTGCTCGTTCGCATACCGGGCGACCTGATCGTACACCGTCCTCATGAGGCGGCTCTTCGGGGGGCACTTCATGATGTTCCCAACCACCCCCACCCGGTGCCTGCGAAACACGTAGGGCGTCGAATAGGCGAACGGCCGCAGGCAGGTGACGTCCATGTCGACCCAGTAGCCGCCCTTCTCATGGAGCAGCTTGTATCGGAAAAGATCTGAAAACGGGGAGCTGTAGCTGCCCTTGCCGACTCCGGTCTCCGGATCGGTCTCGGCCTTTTGGACGACGCGGCTTTGCGGGATGATCTCGTTTGCGTCCTCCAAGACGACCTCCTTGGGGAGCGGCGTTGCCAGGTCGCCATAGACCCACAGATGGAACTCGTGCCCGTGGCGGAGGAACGACCGGATGGTGAGGAGCTCCATCTTCGAGAGCGTCGGGCCGATCCAAAGGCTGTGGACGGTGCGATTGTCGTCCGAAAGCGGGGCCGAGGTGTGAGGGCTTTCCGGCTTGGCCGCCCGGGATCCCCGCGAAACCGGGTCGCCGCCCCGGGCGTCGAATTCCGTCGTTTCGAGGAAGTCCTCGGCGTCGTCCCAGTTCTTCCAGCCCCGCTTGCCGAGCCCGCCGTTGATCATGTGGAGGAGGATCGGATGTGCCTTCCCAGGGGCGCCCGAGAGGCTGTAGGAGTCGTTGACCAGGTAGCGGCCCGGCTTCACGGCCCCGCGTCTCGAGGCCCGCAGGTGGCCCAGCGGGTCCACGATGAAGTTATAGTCGCGGGATAGCGTGGGCTGGTCCTGGAGGCCCATCTGCCAGACCGTTGCGGCCAGAGTGCCCTGGTCGCGCGTCTTCCATCCTGGGTCGTCGAGGATCGACAGGGTGTTCCTGTGCCAGCGCTCCATGAAGTCGCTGGAATTCCGGTCAAAGACAAAGACCCCGCCGTTCCAATGCCGCCACTTCCGTTCGGCGACCGTCACCTTGAACTTCCTGCGGATGGCCTGCCGCAGGTGATCGCACTCCAGCGCCGAGCAACCGCAGCTGACCGCGTAGGGACTGAACTGGCGCAGGTGGCAGTGGTCGGCCGCAAACGAAACGGGCTTCCTGGCCTTGCCGAAGATCGAATCAACCTGGCTGCTGACACAGACCACGTCGTTGTCGAGATAGCAGAACTTGCGCGCCTCGCCCGCAAAGATCCGGTGGAGAGAGGTCTTGAGAAATAGGGCGGACTTGTGATTGTCCAAGCCCCGGGGAACGGCCGGCTCCACCACCCGGTCGCAGTCGAGCTCCCGATGGAAGCCGTGCTTTACGACAATGATCTCGCATCGGGTAAAACGCCGGAGAAACTTCAGGGAAATGGCCAGCCGGACCGCATGGCGCTCGCCGCAGGCCACAAAGACAAACGCATTCCTTGCTTCATCCATGTATCGGCAGCGTTGTCGCAGACGGGAGGTGGGACGGGGGCGCGAGGGCGCGCCTCCGGGATTCGTTGGATCGGCGTCTTCTGGGGGGTGCCCGGGGGTTTGCGGGCGAGACCCTTCAGGGCTTCTTCTCCGGACTGTTGGTGCCGTCCTTCGGCTTGGCTGCGTCCTCCTCCGCCGTTCCCGATGCCTTCTTGAATTCCTTTATGCTCAATCCCAGCCCGCGGGCCAGGTCAGGGAGTTTTCTGCCGCCAAAGAACAACAGGACGATGGCCAGCAGAACAATCCCGATTTCCCATCCGCCGAGAATTCCGGCAAAATAAGGTTTCATAGGATCCTAGTGAGTCCGAAGGGAGTAACGGTCGTGCGGAGCCGAGTAAAGCGGAATCAGGCGGATGCCAGCAGCTGGCCCTTGCGTCAACGCGTGCGACGCAAGGCGCGATGATGCGGCAGTTTGACATCGAATTGATCC
>CAZGOX010000222.1:0-4647 GCA_964527955.1 uncultured Opitutaceae bacterium
CTGAGATGGCCCCGGGGAATCGCCCCGGTGTCGGGGGCTATGCCCCGCCAGATGCAGTAGCCGCGGTAGACGGGCTCGTCCGCGCCATGCATCTGCGAGCGCACCACCGAACGGATTCCGTCGGCCCCGACCAGCCCGTCGGCGCTGGCAAGTATGCCGCCGACAAACCTGGCGGAGACTCCCTCGGAGTCCTGCGTAAAGCCCAGCAAGCGCTGATTGGACTCCAGACATCCCGCCGGCAGGGGCCCGCGCAGGACCCGGTGCAAGTCCGCGCGATGAACGCAGAGCGCCGGCGTGGAGAATCCGGCCATTGGGATCTCGGAAATCGTCCTGCCGTCGGGGCTGTGGAGGTTGAACTGGGTGACGGGCTCTCCCAACGACAGAAGTGGTTCAAGCACTCCCCAGGATTTCAGGATCCGGGTGGCATTGGGCCAAAGGCTCATTCCCGCGCCCACCTCGGAGAATACCGGCGCCCGCTCAAAGACCCTGACTTCAATTCCCGCGCGATGCGCCGCCAGGGCGGCTGCGACTCCGCCAATCCCGCCTCCGGCGATAATCAGTCTGTTCCTCATGGATGGCTGGCGGCCGGGGATTTGGTCAAGGCAAGGGAGCCAATGCGACCCGACGCTATCTGCGGTTGTTCCCTCGGCAATGCATTCCGCAAAATCGTTCGGTTGTCCGCGGTGTCACACATGAAGAAACGTTCATTCTTCCGGCGCCGAAAACCTGTCCGCGCAAGGAATCGGTTCCGGGAACTGACTCGGCTGTTGCCTGTCCCCGGTTTCTGCCCCAGCGATTCCAGGTTGCCTGCACCATGTTTCTCCATGCCCTCTCGACTGCCGTTCCTTCCCTGTCCCTCACCCAGGCCGAATGCTGGGATCTCATTGACCGCTCGCCCGCGCGCCAGCGCCTGCACCGCCGGTCGCGCCTGATCCTCCACAGCGTGCTGCGCGGCGACCACGGAATCGAGCGTCGCCATTTTGCGGTCGGGAATCTGGAGAGCGTGTTTGAACTCACTCCCGACGAGCTGAACACCGCCTTTCGGGCTGAGGCCCCGCGACTGGCGGGACAGGCGCTGACGCGCGCGATGGGCGCGGCGGGCGTCCGGCCCGACCAGATCGACGCCCTGCTGATCTGCACGTGCACGGGCTATCTTTGTCCCGGCGTGACGAGTTACGTCTCCGAGAACCTGGGCCTGCGCACCGACGCCTACCTTCAGGATCTGGTCGGGCTCGGCTGCGGCGCTGCCATCCCCACTCTTCGCGCGGCGAGCCACGTTCTTGCGGCACGGCCCGACGCCACCGTCGCCTGCGTGGCCGTCGAGATCTGCTCGGCGGCCTTTTATCTGGACGACGATCCGGGAGTGCTGATCAGCGCATGCCTCTTCGGTGACGGGGCTGCGGCGTCGATCTGGAGGGGATCCCCGGGGCCCTCCGGGCTGAGGGCCTTTGATTTCACGACCCACCACCAGCCGGCCGACAGGGACAAGCTGCGCTTCGAGATGAGGAATGGAAAACTTCGCAACCTGCTCGATCGAACCGTCCCGGAATTGGCCTCGGGAGCGGTGGCCCGGCTCTGGGAGAAGAGGGGCGTGAGGCCCGTCAGCCGCGTGGTTGCGCATGCGGGAGGCATTGACGTGCTGGGAGCCCTGGCCGGGGTTTTGCCGGGCCATTCCCTGGAGGCCAGCGCAAACGTCCTGAGGAACTGCGGAAACATGAGCAGCCCCTCGGTCCTCTTTGCCCTGGAGGAGACGCTGCGGACCACGTTTCCGGGCGCCGACGGGGACTTTTGGCTCGTGAGTTTTGGCGCGGGCTTCAGCGCGCATAGCTGCCGGCTCGGCGTGTGAGGATCCCCCGTGCGACGAATCGTCCAGCCGGAGATCCTTGATTCGCTTCCAGAGGACCACCCGGACGCGCGGAAGAGCCGGCGCGACCTGAGGCGGATCAACCTCATCATGGGAAACCACCGCTGGCTCGCCCGCTCGGTCGCCTTCCTCGTGCGCCCGGGGGAGCGGGTGCTTGAACTCGGCGCCGGCACCGGCGAGCTCGGGCGGCGCCTTGCCCTTCGCGGCGTCGAAGTCGACGGCCTGGACCTCGCGGGCCGTCCCGACGGGTGGCCCCGGGACAGGGCCTGGCACACGGCGGACATCCATGGGTTTGCCGGCTACGGCCAGTATCCGGTGGTGATTGCGAATCTGATCCTTCACCATTTCAACGACTCCGCGCTGTTCCGCCTGGGAGAGACCCTGGGGCGGACTGCCCGTGTCATCGTTGCAAGCGAGCCGTCGAGAAGCCGGCTGTCCCTTGCCCTGGTCGCCGGCCTTTTTCCGCTGTTCGGAGCGAACCGCGTGACGCGGCACGACGCGCCGGCGAGCATCGCAGCGGGTTTCCAGGGGGATGAGCTGCCGCGGGCGCTGGGATTGTCGGCACGAACTTGGGACGTGAAGTGCCACGCCTCGGCCCTCGGCGCTTATCGGATGACGGCCCTGAGGCGCTGACCCGCTCCCATCGCATGGCACCGCAGCAAGGAAACTCCAAGTCCCCGGGTGACCCATGGTCGGAGTGGGTGCTCAGGAAGCGCCACGGAGGCGATGCGACGTACGAAGCGTCGGTGCGCCAGACGATGGCCAGAATTCGGGACCGGGTTCTCGATGGAGCGCGGGTGTCGGGCGGGGTCACGCTTCTCGATATAGGGTGCGGCGATGGGTTGATTGGGTTCGGCGCCCTTGAGAGAATGGGCCCGGCAGGTCGGGTGATATTCCTCGATGTGTCCGAGCCGCTGCTCGACTTTGTCAAGGAGGCCGCGGTCGGGCGCGGATGCCGCGAGCGCTCGGACTTTGTCCTGGGGTCCGCCGAAAGGCTCGCCGGGATTGCCGATCGGTCGATCGATGTGGTCGCGGTGCGGGCCTGCTTCGCCTACGTGAAGGACAAGGCCTCGGCGGTCAGCGAGGCCTACCGCGTGCTCCGGCCCGGCGGCCGGATTTCAATCGGTGAACCGATATTCCGCGACCCGTCCCTGCAGATCAGCCAACTCGCCCAAACGCTCGAGGCCCGTCCGCCGGACGAGGCAACGGCCCACCTGCGCCTGGTCGCCCGCTGGAAGGCCGCCCAATTCCCATCGACCAGGGAGGCCATCATCGCGAGTCCGCTCACAAACTTCTCTGAATGGGATCTGGTCCGGCTCTTCCAGGATGCCGGCTATGCGGAGATCCATCTGGAACTGCACATCGACGTCAAACCCACGCCGGCTATGCCCTGGGAAACCTTCATCGAAATCGCCCCGCACCCGCTTGCGTCCACGCTGCGCGAAGTCCTGGCCGCCACCTTCACCCCCGATGAGGCGAAGCGGTTTGAGGCAGTCCTCCGCCCTTCGGTGGAATCGGGACGCGAGACCGAGCGCAACGCGACAGCCTACCTGACTGCGGTCAAGCCTGGGTGACCGCCGCGTCAGGGCTTGTCCACCGGATGCAGCAGGAGGTGCACGCTGCCCAGCAGTTCCCCAACGGTGAACGGCTTGTGCAGGAATGCCTGCGCCAGCTTCTGTTCATCGGTGAAGGGCTGGCCATCCGAGTCGGGTCGCGACAACCCGCCCATGACCAGGATTCGGACATCGGCGCGAATCTTCAACAGTTCCCGAATCAGCTCCGCACCGCCGATGCGGGGCATGTCGACGTCGGTGATGACCAGCGAAAATGCCCCGGGTCGGGCTTTGAACAGGGGGATGGCCTCGGTGCCATCCGGGCAGCTTGCGATGCAATAGCCCTGCTTCTCAAGGGCCGAGGTGACGACCTTGCGTATGCCGGCTTCATCGTCCACAACGAGGATGAGTTCCCCTTCGCCGCGGGGGAAGGGGGTGGCAACGCCGGTCCGGCGAGCCAATGCATGGGACTCGATTGCGGGAAGGTACACCCGGAACGTTGTGCCGGAACCGATTTCCGTATGCATCTCGATGAAGCCGCGGTGCCCGGCGACGATGCCGCGAACCGTGGTCAGTCCAAGCCCGGTGCCCCTGCCCTCCCCCTTGGTGGTGAAGAATGGCTTCCACAGGTTCTCCATGACTTCCGGAGGGATGCCCGCGCCCGTGTCGGCGACCTCGAGCAGGATGAATGTGCCGGGCCGGGCACTGGGAATCGTTGCGGCCTCACCGGGGTCGAGCTTTCGGTTCGCCGCGCTGAGGCGAAGCGTGCCTCCCTCCGGCATCGCATCGCGCGCGTTCACGCACAGGTTGAGGAGAACCTGGTGGATCTGGGTCGCGTCCCCCATCACCTGCCAAAGGTCGTTGGGAAGGCTGGACCGGACCTGGATGAACTTCGGAAACGTCTGCTCGATCAGATTCAGGATGTCCTGCGCCAGGTGCTTCACCTGCGTGGGCCGGAATTCGCCAGTGGCCCGGTGCACGAAACCGAGGATTTGCTTCACAAGCCCGACGCCCCTGCCCGCGCTCTGCTCGAGAACGTCCAGGACCTTAAGGTCGGCCGGGGCGGACAGGCTGCCGCGCAGCAACGGAGCCGCAAACATGATCGGGGCCAGCACGTTGTTGAGATCGTGGGCGATGCCCGCGGCCAGCATGCCGATGCTCTCAAGGCGCTGCGCGTGGAGGTACTTCTCCTCGAGCAGTTTCTTTTCCGTGATGTCTCGCGAGATGCCG
>CAZGOX010000223.1:0-4639 GCA_964527955.1 uncultured Opitutaceae bacterium
TGAATCTGAACGAGAGGATTAGGGACCCAGAACTGAAGAAGGAAGCGGATCTCTTGGAGAAAATTGCTTCGCTTGCGAGCGCAGGCCGGCTCAAGCCGATCACCCACCACGAATCCGATCTTGAGACCTGGGGGCTTCCAAACATGGACAACTACTCTGGACGTTTCTACGGTGTTGAGATCTCGAGATGTCCCTCACCAGTGACTTACGAACGAGTCATCTTCGGAGGTTCAAGGACCGCGGAGGAGTGGCAGTTAAGTTTTTTGGCGGGCATTAACGACACCCGATTTCACGAGATTCAGAAAGCGGTTGGAGCCTATCAAGGGCCGAGACGCCATAATTTGAACCAGTTAATCGATGCATTTGCTCTTTGGTGTGCTGAGTTTGCGAATTGTGACTCCTTTCTCACACTGGATTTCAAACTCGCACGAATGGTCTCCTCCGACCCAAAGCGACGGGTCAAAATTCCTGTGTTCCGTCCATCGGACTTACTGAGCTACGTCGAAGACATTGTGTAGGGGCCTTGGTGATGCGTCTCTCCGCTTCTCTGCTCGTGCGTCAGGTTGACTTCTCTGCTTGGCCTCCTTCGGCGGGCAAGACGGCTACCAACTGCAACAGAATGAGAAACCCCACCGTGGTACTCTTTAGGTCGTAAGCGGACCGCGGGGCTACGCCGTGGGCTACGGTGTTTCGATTTACACCGACCGGATTCGCTGGATCGAAGGACCCGAAGAACACCTTCTCCAAATACCAACGAAAGCGTGCGGGGAGTAGTAGACTGTTTCCATGCTCCGGGAGCTGGGCCCGGGCAAATGTCGAGGCCACGAGATTGTTTTGCGAGGCGCTGGTCGAAGTGGGAACGGCGAAGTGCTGTGTACGTAAAACACCCTCGATCCGTGGATACAGGATGGACGTCGCGCTAACGAAGTCATTCTCCATGAATCTTGAATGGGCTGCAGAGATGAGATCGAAATGGTCGGCAAAAAGAGGGTGGGTCTTCCAGCCGGGAAGTTGGGCTGCGACAGTTTCCCTTACCTCTCCGGAGATTTCGCCGAGGCGATCGTCCAGCGAGAAACCTGCTTTGGCCCATTCGACCGTGGTTCGCAGGGTATTGTGCTTTAGATGGATGAAGGGAAACCAACCTTGGCGGAAGAATTCCGCCCAGACTTCATCGGAGATCGAAAAGAAATGCTGGAAATTCAAGTAAGCGTAATATTGGCCTAGTACAGATTCGAGATCGTAAGAGCGCGGCAGGCGGTCGCCGTTTAGGGGCGCCAAATCAAAATAAAATCCCTTGCGCCAGCCGGAGGATAGGATGGCAAGAACACCCGCCTCGGGCGGAACTGTTACGCCATTCAATTTAACTTTCGAAATATCGAGTATGTGATCGAGCGTGATTGGATCGCCCGCATTGACCGCCCGCTTCGCTCGAACTAGTAGCGTATGCGGAAGATCGTTCAAATATACGGTCGCATTTCGGTTAGGCCTAACGATGGCCAACAGATGATCGACCGTTGCTTCCAACCTGAAGCTGGCTCCTGGCAGCTTGGCGATAATATCGCGGGGCAACCCTTCGAGGCGACTGATGAACAGATTACCGTCCTCTGAGGATGTAAATTCCCGCACAATGACCGGCAATTTTTCGCCGGGCTGCCCACTCTCGGCTGCGTAACCCCCTGGAAGATGTTCTAGGTGGATCTCGAAGGGCATGGTTACAGAATATGGGCGCCGTTCTATTCGATTCGTGTTTCCTACGAAGACACAATTCAGCTCCGGGTAACCGAAAAGCCTAGACGTAGCGTATTCTTCCTTTTTGGAGCCTATGCCTTTGTGCCTCTGCAGGCATTGTAGTTAGGAACTCTTGATCAGTTTTTCGAAAATGCTGGCTTGGGCCCGGGCGTCATCGAGCGCATTGTGCGTCTGAGCCAAGTCCGGTTGATAACGCTTCGGCAACTGGCTAGACGACGTCTGGCCCCACGGTACGCCTACTTTACCCATGTAGTAGGATTTGATATCGATACCACCGAAGCCGAACGGATTGCCGTCGGTGAAGGTCAGGAGATACCAATTAACAAATTGCCAATCGAAGGTTGCATTGAACCCCACGAAGATGGCTTTATGTCCCTCGGCAGCCCGCTCAACCCAGCGCTTAAATGTGGGGATCGCTTCTTCCGGGGCCTTTCCCGTCCGCGACAGCACGTCGAGGTTAAATCCGGAAATTTCGAGTGCCGCTGGCACATAATCACGAGAAATTGGTTTCAACTCGGCGTAGAACGAGGTTCCCGGAGCGCCGACAATGCAAGCGCCTAAAGACAGCATGCTGTACTTGCCGGCGATAGGACCAGCCGTCTCGACATCGACTGAAAAATAGATCTCCGCGCTCATCCCGCTGTCTTGAGCTTTACCAGCTTTGGCATATTGATGTTCCGCTCCCAGTGCAACTGAAGCCGTTCCCGCGCAGCGGCGGGATCCTCGCCGGGAATCCAAAGAAAAGCTTCAAGTGCGAAAGCATCGAACGGAAAATCCGTTCCCTCCCGAGCAGTGAGAATCGTACGGATGTTCCGGCCCAAAGCATATCCAAGCTCCATGAAGCAGTTGACCCGCAAGCCTGTAACATCGACCACAGCAACCGCGGAACGATGCAGCGAGTCGAAGATTGCTTCGTTCATCCAGGCATACTCATTCGGCCCCGTACCCATTTGCAATGGCTCATAGCCAAGCGATTTCACGAATGGATCCATCTGCTTCCGAAAGAAGTCTTCGACCAGAGGAAAATCTGCATGCGAAATGTTGAGCAGCCGGACATAAAAGGCCCGCGGCGGAACGAGTGCTTGCAAGAGATCCACTATGGACGTCGCGACTTCTGCGGGACTACGTTTGCCATGGTGGGTTCGCGTCTGGTGAAACAATGTTGTCGCTGAGTGCCCTGGGGATGCCTTGAAATAGCGGTTAGGGTCCGCGAGGGCACGACCAAACATCCGATGGCCTCCGCCGGAGCCGTCGCCCATTGACGAACCAAGGTCGAAGTCGAGCGGGATTACTGGCTTTCCGTGGTCGAGATATTCATCCGCCAGGTGCTCAGTACCCTGGCCACCGCTGACTGCAATCATTATGTCCCCGAGCATGGCCTGCCGTTGGCGCAGGACAGCCCCGGCATACCAACCCGGGGCAAGAAAACGAAGATCGAGGGCATCGCGGGCCTTAAAATCTGCTACCAACTGCAGCCGCGAAGTCGGAACCTGCGACGGGAATTTATCGGTCACTAGGCTCGCAATCACCCGGCCGCTTGTACCTTTGGCCGCTACGGTGCCAGAAACAAGCGCTGTGTGGACCGTATGCGCCACGGACCAATCGAAGACAATCGACGGCCCGACAGACTGACCAGCGAGTAACGGCTCTTTACCCAACGGCACCAGGAAGGCGGCGCCATGCCGACAAAGTTCGGACACCAGCGCCACGACGACTTCATGGGCGTAAGCCAGCCGCGCCGGATCGCAATTCCCCGCGGCGCTACCGACAAGATGGATACGACGACCGTCTAGGATCATGGTTCCTCGATCGCAGGCGAGGGTGCGACTCGGTCCACGGCGGCCCTAAAATCCGCGAGCGCAATTTTTCGTTCAGGGAATGCCCTGGCGAGGGCTTCGGGTATCACTCTGGTCCGGAGGTCCGAGAAGGTGTAACGGAGCTTGTGTCTTCCGCTCGGGCCCGTGAGCCGGACAAGTTCGTCGATCTCGGCCGAGGAGAAGCCCAGACCTTCGCAATCCATCGCGAGCAGTTCGTGCCGTTCGGTGTCATTCGGTCGATTGAACTCCTCTACAAACGCTGCGCGGCGAATGATTGCGGGGTCGAGCGCTATGAAACGATTTGTGCAGAGAAAGACCATTACCCGGCCATTGTGCTGGCGTATGTCGTCGATTTTCTGAATGAGCGTGTTCACCGCCACTTTGTCCTCGTGGTGGCTCTGCTGGACTGAGCGGCGCGTCGCGAGCGAATCCGCCTCGTCGATAATTAGGTAGGCGAGGCGCGCGCGCCCCGCTTCCTTCACGACCACGTCGAAGGCTTGGTTGATGAGCATGCTCATCTCTCCCACGTTGCCGGCACCGCGGACGCGGGTGCTCAATTTGAAAAGCCTCGCCTCTTTCTTCAACTCCCGGGTTAGCATGTTCGCCGCGACCTCGGCCGTGGCAGTTTTGCCCGTGCCGACATCGCCGTGGAAGACAGCCAAGGGATAGCGGTCCAGTACCGAGTCGAGGAGCGGCAGCCGCCGCCCGTAATGCTGCTTGCACCACTTCTCCAGACCGTCGCGGTCAACGAGGAGGCGGAGATCTTGGCGTAGACGGTCGAAGCGTGCGGTAAAGCTAACCAGCCTGGCGGCGAGGCGGGTCAGGCGTTCGTCGGGCAATTCAGCCTCGAAATCAAAAAGTGCTGCATTACCTTCTTTCATTATCAGTTGCGGTAATTTACGCTCGACCAACCGTATCCGGCGTCTGCCAACTCCAGCAGCACGCTTTACGGCCCGTTCGAAATGGCCGTGACGGCCGTAAACCGCGCCGGGTTTGGACAGATCGCGAATTGGACCGCCGCGGGAGGCACGCCCGGCACTTCCATCGCGGCCAACGAAGCGTACGCCTGTCCA
>CAZGOX010000224.1:0-4609 GCA_964527955.1 uncultured Opitutaceae bacterium
GAACGAGGGCATGATCCCGGCGTGTCCATCCATCCATCAGAATCACAAATTGGGAACCGCACCGGTCTTTCCGCAAAAAGCCCGGGCCCCGCCGGCAGGCTGGCTCCCGAGGCGGCGCCGCCGTCCGAGGTTGCCCGGCGCGAGGCGCTGTACGACGGGGATCTCGTCCGCCGGTTCAACGGCGGTGACGACGGGGCATTTTGCGAGATCGTCGCGCGTCACCGCGCCAAGATGTTCTCGATCGCGCTCTCGTTCCTCCAGAACCACGCCGACGCCGAGGAGATCGCCCAGGACACGTTCATCCGCGCCCATCGCAGCCTGTCCAATTTCCGAGGCGACTCATCGCTGGCGACCTGGCTCCACCGGATCACGATCAACCTGTCCCACAATCGATACTGGTATTTCTTTCGAAGGCACCGCCATGAGACGCGGTCGCTGGACTGCCCCCTCAATGACCGCACCCAGGCAACCTTGGGCGACCTTGTGCCCACCTCCGAGCCGAATCCGGCCAGGGAGCTGGCGAACCGTGAGTTTTCCGAACTGGTCACCGCGTGCATCGAAAGGCTTTCCACCCCGCAGAGGGAGATCCTTACGCGGCGCGACATCCTGAATCATCCCTACAAGGAGATCTCCAGGGACCTGGGCCTGAACATCGGCACCGTGAAGAGCCGCATAGCGCGCGCCAGGGAGAATCTGCGCGGGCTCCTGGCCGTGTCCTACCCGGAACCGGCGCCCGGCCCCTCCGCGTGCGACTGGTTCGAGTCCTACCGCCCGTCCGGGCAGATCGATGCCATCACCGCCTGAAGGCGTCAGACGATCGTCACCTGCACGCTGCTCTCGATGATCCCCCGGGCGATGGCGTAGCGGGTCAGCCCGGCCGTGTCATGGATGTCGAGTTTGTCCATGAGGTTCTGCCTGTGTTTCTCGACCGTCTTGATGCTGATGTTGAGCGTCGACGCCACCTGTTTGTTTGCGTGCCCTTCGGCCACCAGCTGGATGACTTCCCGCTCGCGCGCCGTGAGGTCCGTCGCCTTTGCGGAGGCCAGGCCTCCGGTCTGGCCCGCCTTCCGATACTGCCTTTCAACGCGCTTCGCTATGGACGGGCTGTAGTAGACGCCCCCGGCGGCGACCTTCTTGATTGTCTTGGCCAGGATCTGGGCCGAGGTCTGCTTCACCAGGAACCCCGCCGCACCGATCTCAATCGCGCGGTCGATGTAGGCGTCATCGCTGTGGGCGGAAAGGATGATGATCTTGGTCGCCGGAAGCAGGGCATGGATCTGCCGGGCCGCCTCGATTCCGTTCAGGACCGGCATGGCAATGTCCATGACGACGACATCGGGCCTGTGCAGCTTTGTCATCTCCACCGCCTCGCGCCCATCGCGCGCCTCGCCGACCACCTCGATGCCGTCATCGACGGCGAGAAGGCCCCTGAGGCCCTCGCGTACAATGGTGTGGTCGTCGGCAAGGAGGGTTTTTATCTGGTTCATAAGTTCAGGCCTTGGTTGGGGTTGGATGGCGCTTGAACGGAATCTGGGCCGTGATCGTCGTGCCGGTGCCCGGGATGGAGGCGATCTTGAAGGTCCCGCTGATCATCTCGATCCTCTCCCTCATTCCGATCAATCCCAATCGCTTGTTTGTCTGGGAATTCATCATGCCGTCGACATCAAATGCCCTGCCGTTGTCGCTGATCGTCATGCGGATGGCATTCGACAGCTCCTCGATCTTCACGCTGGCCACGCTTGCATCGGCATGCTGCGCGACATTGGCGAGCGCGGCCAGCGCGACCCGGTAGAGGACGGTCCGCCGGTCGTTGCTCAGCTGCTCCACCTGGGCGAAAGCCGTGAAGTGAATGTGCAGGCCGGTGCGCGCCGTATAGGCCTTCATGTAGGACTCGAGGGCGGGGATCAGGCCCAGGTCGTCCAGCACGGTCGGGCGCAGGTCGCGCGCGAACCGGTGCACAATTTTCACGGACTTCTCCACGAGCCGCTGGGTGCTGCTGATGTTCTTCTCGACATCCTTCCCGTTCATTCCCGCCTCGATCTTCAGGGTCGCCAGCTGCACGTTGATGCCCGTGAGGGTCTGGACGATCTCGTCATGCAGCTCGCGGCTGATCGCCTTTCGCTCCTCTTCCTGCGCCAGGATGATCTGGTGCGACATGTGGCGCAGCTTTCTCTGCATGCCGTGGGCGCTCAGGAGGAGGGCCCGGAGATGTCGCTCGGTCCTGCGCAGCGACTGTTCCGCCAGTTTGCGCTGGGCTATCTCCAGCACCATCTTTCCGTTCACCCTCTTGAGCTCGATCGTGCGCCGCAGCAACATCGCGTTGACCCGGCGCAGAACCCCCGCGCCCGCCTGCCTGGGGCTCTCCGGCTCTCTCAGTGTTGTTTGAAGCATGGGGTGTTTTCGATTGCCGGTGCGTCGCGGGCCGGGGGCGGAAGCGCCCGGCCCGTCCGCCTGCCCCGGTACCTGCGGGCGGCCAAGCTCCTGTGCGCCAAGCATCCCAGATCGGCGCCGCGAGGCATATGGGGTCTTGAACGTACAGGGTGGGGTATCACCCCATACCCCAAAATCGAATTGCGGCTAGTTTTGCGCATGCTGAAAAAGGGACGACGCACCGGAGCAAGAAGACACGGCGCCGGGGCCAGGCCCGCGCCCGGCAAGCTGGCCAAGTGTCCCACGGGCATTCACGGCTTCGATGAGATCACGGGCGGAGGTCTGCCGCGGGGGCGCCCGACGCTCCTGTGCGGCGGCGCGGGCTGCGGCAAGACGCTCTTTGCCATGGAGTTCATCGTGCGCGGAGCGATGCTGTTCGGCGAACCGGGCGTCTTCATGTCCTTCGAGGAAACAACCGACGAGTTGAAGGCAAACGTCGCTTCGCTCGGGCTCGACCTGGCCAGATTGGAATCCGAAAAGAAGGTCCTGCTTGAGTTTGTGCACATCGAGCGAAGCGAGATCCACGAGACCGGGGAGTACGACCTGGAGGGTCTGTTCGTGCGGCTGAACCTTGCGATCGACTCCATCGGCGCCAAACGCGTGGTCCTCGACACCCTCGAGGCGCTGTTTGCCGGCCTGCCCAACGAGGCCATCCTGCGCGCAGAATTGCGCCGGCTGTTCCGCTGGCTCAAGACGAAGGGCGTCACGGCCGTAATCACGGCCGAGCGGGGGCGCGAACAGCTCACCCGGCACGGGCTGGAGGAATATGTCTCCGACTGCGTCGTGCTGCTCGACCACCGGGTCAACGACCAGATCGCGACGCGGCACCTGCGGGTGGTCAAGTATCGCGGGGCGCTGCATGGCACGAACGAGTTCCCGTTCCTCATCGGCGACATGGGCATCAGCGTGCTTCCCATCACATCGCTGGGGCTGACCCACAAGGTCTCCGACGAGCGGGTGTCCACCGGCATCCCGCGGCTCGACGCCATGCTTAGCGGCCGGGGCTTCTTCCGTGGCAGCAGCATCCTGCTCACGGGCACGCCCGGCACGGGTAAGACGATCACCGCCGCATGCTTCGCCCAGGCCGCCGCCAGGCGCGGCGAACGTGTGCTCTTCTTCTCGTTTGAGGAGTCGCCTGACCAGATCGTGCGCAACATGCGGTCGATCGGCCTGCGCCTGGAACCGCTCGTCAGGCGAGGCCTCCTGCGGTTTCATGCGGCCCGTCCCACCGTGTACGGCCTGGAAATGCACCTGGCCACGATGTTCAGGGAGATCGCCATGTACCGGCCGCAGGTCGTCATCATGGATCCGATCACCAGCCTGATGGCGGCCGGCACCGACTCCGAGACCAAGGGAATGGTGACGCGGTTGATCGACTACCTGAAGGAGGGGCAGGTCACCTCGCTCTTCACCAGCCTGACGCATGGCGGGCACGCACTGCAACAAAGCGAGATCGCGATGTCCTCGCTGATGGACTCGTGGCTGCTGCTGCAGGACTTCGAGGGCAACGGGGAGCGCAACCGGGTCCTCTACGTGATCAAGGCTCGCGGAATGGCCCACTCGAACCAGGTCCGCGAGTTCCTGATCTCGGACCGTGGCATCGACCTCGTCGACGCCTACATAGGGCCCAGTGGTGTCCTCACCGGTTCTGCACGCCTGGCGCAGACCGCAAGGGAGAACGCCGAGGCCCTCGAGGCCCGGCAGGAGTCCGCCCGCCGAAGGCACGAACTGGAGCGGAAGCAGGCCGCCCTCGAACGACAGATCGGCGGCCTGCGGACCGAGCACGAGGACAGCGCCCAGGAACTTCGCAGGATTGACAGGCAGGCCGGAACCCAGGTGCGCCTCCTGAGCGCCGAACGGACCGAACTGGGCCGCCTTCGCCAGGCGGACGTGGCCAAGCAGCGCCCGGGCAGGCCCGGCGTGAACGGCGCCCCAAGGCGCAACTCGTAGCATGAAGAAGCCCAACCCCCCCCGGCGGCGCCGAGCCGACAAGCTGTGGCAGCTGCGCCTCTATGTGGCCGGCCAGACGCCAAAGTCGCTGACCGCGTTCACAAACCTCAAGAAGATCTGCGAGACCCACCTCCGTGGACGCTACCGCATCGATGTCATCGACCTGGTCAAAAAGCCCCAGCTGTCCGGCGGCGACCAGATCCTGGCCATCCCCACGCTTGTGCGCAAG
>CAZGOX010000225.1:0-3205 GCA_964527955.1 uncultured Opitutaceae bacterium
CTTGCCTTTGCCGTTGCGGCCCACGTCAGCCCAGACATCCTCATCGTCGATGAGGCTCTGTCCGTGGGCGATTCCCGCTTTCAATTGAAATGCGCGAGGGCCATCGATCGCTTCCTTGAAAACGGCCTGACCCTGCTCTTCGTTTCTCACGACTCGGGGACCGTCAAGAGGCTCTGCCAGAGCGCCATCCTCCTCCATCGTGGGAAAATGGTGTATTCAGGAATCCCGAACGACGTGGTCAACCTCTACTCCACCCTGACCTCCGAGGGCGGTTCGACCGAGGCGCTGGAACGCAAGATCGCCGAGATGCAGGCAAAGCCGCGTTCTGCGGATGCCGTGACAGGCACGGAGCCCGATCCCGACGACCCGGTCCTTGCCGCCCGGGCCGAGAAGCTCCTGACGGACGAGCGCGCCCACGTGCAGGTCAGCGGCAGCGAATTCTCCTACGGCGGGGATCTGGGCCGCATCCACCACGTCTCGATTTCTGACGCAAGAGGTGACCTGCGGACCTGGTACGCTTCGGGCGAGCCCGTGATCGTCCGGATGGTGGTGGAGGCACTCGACGACTTCTTCGAGCCCATTTTCGCCCTGACCCTGAAGAACACGGCCGGGGTCGAGATCTACGGGACGAACACGCTCTTCAGCAAGCAGCCCGCCCCTCCCGTCGTGGCCGGCAGAAAGTACCAAGTGGAGTTCGCCTTTGAGCTCAACGTGATGCCCGGCGACTATTTCCTCTCCTTTGGCTTCACCCACTTTGTGGGAGAGGATCTTCTGATCCTGCACCGCCGCTACGACGCCATCAAGATCGAGGTCCACGGCCGCGACCGGACCTTCGGGATCGCGAACCTGAGGGCGGTGATCCGATCCAAGGCCATCGCACAATGATCGAGTTTCGGCATTCCGGCACGGCGGTCCGCCTCCCTGCCGGGGAATCCTACGCGGCCCCGGCCGGCGGCTCCTACCGCGACACGCCCGAGAATGAGCTTCGCGCCGTTATTCGTGAGGTCGAATCCGGGGTTCCATGGAGGGCAGCCGTCCGGGCGCATTACGGCGAAAAGTCGCCGTGGCTCACGCGGATCGTGACCGATCCGTCGCGCGACTTATTCATCCGCCTGCATCCACCCCCGTCCGGGGCCCGCATTCTCGATGTCGGAGCGGGCTGGGGCCAACTCACCCTGCCCCTTGCCGTGAAGCATCAGGTCACTGCGCTGGAACCGACACCCGAAAGGCTGTCGTTCATTCGGGCCGCCTCGGCGCAGGAGGGAGTCGCCGACCGGATCCACTTCGTCCAGGCCGACCTCCTCGATCTTGAGTTTGGCACGAAGTTCGATCTCGCCCTATGCATTGGGGTGCTCGAGTGGGTGCCGAAGTTCCGGCCCGGCGAACCAAGGCTCGTGCAGGTCGACTTCCTCAAGCGCATCGGGGAGTCGCTGACCCCGGGCGGGACCCTGGTCTTGGGCATTGAGAACAGAATCGGGCTGAAATATCTGTTGGGTGCGCGCGATGACCACCTTGGGGTCCCGGGTGTGGCCGTGCTGGACTATGCCGAGGCAGATCGGCGGTGGCGCGCCTTCAAGGGCGAGCCCATGCGCAGCCTGACCCATACGCGGGTGGAGCTTGCGCGTATGCTGGAGGCCGCCGGGTTTGCCGTCGCCGAATTCTACGCGGCTTACCCCGACTATAAGCTCCCCCAGATTGTCCTGCGTGCCGGAAGGGACGTCGACGACTTCTTTGAAAGCGGCAATTTCGTGACTGAGCACGATGGGATCGACGGCAGCACCCTCCCCTTCCAGGCCGAGTTGCACTCCCACTACCGCTCGCTGGCCGCCCTCGCCATTGCCACGGAATTCGCACCCAGTTATTTTGTGGTGGCGCACGCGTCCCAGGGACAACTGAATACCCTTCAACCATGAGCACCGAACTCGAGGTTCTCTCTCCGGACTTGGTTGGAAAGCAGCTCCAGAGATCGGGAGTTGTCGGAACTTCGCGCGGCCTACACTTGCAGCCGCTGCCCCGCAACCCCGAACGGCTCGACTACTCATCTCGTCGGTCTTACAGGGTCTGGTCGGGCCTGAAGAGCATCTGCTACCTTCTGACAGGGCCGAGACTGGGCGGCATCTGGAATCGGGCCCAGGCATTCGCCCGCGCCTGCCCCGAAATCGCGGCAAAGCCCCTCTTCCTTCAGCGCACTTCCCAGGCCGATTTCCTCGGCCTGGAATTCATCGAGGGAGTCACGATCGGGGAGGCCGGCTCAAGAGCGGACGCCGACCGACCCTTGCTGACCCAGGCCGCCTCTCAGGTTCTCGAGTCCCTGGAGCGGACCATGCGCCCCTCCTCCGTCGCCGCTCTCCAAGCGGAACTGGAGCGCTTCTTCGCGTCCGTGACGGCCTGCCCAATTTTCGGCCCCTTGGACATTGGATTTCTTCGAGAGGTCGTATTCCCCTGGATCCGTGACGGAGCCTGCCGCCAGCAGCCACAGACGCGGTGGAGCAACGGCGACTTCATAGCCCAGAATGTGATCCTCGGTGACGGCGGTGCACCACGCCTCATCGATTACGAATATGCCCACAGGACCCATTTCTTTGCGGAGGACTTCGTCCGCTGGGACGCCTACTCTGAGGGCAACCGGGGCATATTCGAGGCAAAGCTCGGGCCGCCCTCCGCTTGGCTGGAGGCCTATTTCCTTCTGAGGCAGACGGTGCTCGAACAACGGACGGGATCTCCCCAACTCGCGCTCAGCGGCGCCCAGGAACGCGTTGGGCGTCTTCGTGCGCTTTCGGCTGCAGCCCATGCGCAGTTCCGCGCGAGCCTATTCCTCATGCCGCTTGCCCGCACGGGCCCTGATCGAAGCGAGGCCGAGTGGCAGCAGCTGAGCGCGCTTGTGGACGAGCGCACCCAGTGGGCCCAGGGCCTCGACAGGAATCTCAAGGAGGCCGAGCGCCGGATCGCCGAACTGCAGTCCCTCGCCGATGAGCGCACCGCCTGGGCGAAGTCCCTCGACAAGGAAATCGCCGGACTGCGCGCCAACCTCGACGCCATGCGGTCCGAGCGCGACCAGGCCCAAGGAACCTCGGGCCGCCTTCAGGGCCTCGCAGACGAGCGCACCCAGTGGGCTCAGTCGCTGGAACAAAGCCTCAAGGTGGCCGGGGACCGGATCGCCGAACTGCAGTCCCTCGCCGATGAGCGCACCGCCTGGGCGAAGTCC
>CAZGOX010000225.1:3305-4603 GCA_964527955.1 uncultured Opitutaceae bacterium
CTCGACAAGGAAATCGCCGGACTGCGCGCCGCGCTCGACCGCACGGAAACGGAGCGCGAACGGGCCAAGGGCCGCCGCGACAGCACCGAGGAAGAGCTTCGCCATCTCGAGGAGCAGCTCGCCCGGGCGCAGGAGGTGACCGCCAAAATCCTTGGCGATCTTGAAAGCAAGATACGCTGGGGATCTTCCCTCGACAATACGCTGGCTAACGAGCGCCTTGAGTACTCCCGGCTGAGGTCCGAGTTCGATGAGCGCAGCTCCTGGGCACTGTCCCTGCAGAAGGATTTGGCGGGGGAACGTATTCGCCGCGCCTACCTGGAGGACAAAGTTCGCCGCATGCGGGATTCGTTTTCTTGGTCGGTCACATCGCCCTTCCGCGCCCTGCGGCGCCTGTTTTTCGATCCGAAATAGACCATGCCATTGGGGTTTTCCAACCAGCTCCAGAGCGTTCAGACGTACCGCGACCTTATCCTCAGCCTCGGATTGCGCTTCCCAGTGGTCCGGGAGCCGGTGGTCAGCATCATTGTTCCCATCCACAACCAACCCGAGTACACGATCCGCTGCCTGGCTTCGATCCTCCAAAACACTGCAGAGGTCGCCTACGAAGTCATCGTGGTCGACGACGAGTCGGATCTCGGTGTCTTCCTCGCCCTCCAGGCCGTGCCCGGCTTGCGTGTTCTCAGAAACTTCAAGAACCGAGGCTTCCTCCACTCCTGCAACCGGGGGGCGTTCAACGCGCGTGGCGAATACCTTCTGCTCCTGAACAACGATACCGAGGTGTGCGGGGGCTGGCTTCAGTCCATGCTGAGCTTGTTCAACACCCGCCCCGACACCGGCCTTGTGGGGGCGAAGCTGGTTTATCCTGACGGCAGCCTCCAGGAAGCCGGCGGCATCCTCTGGTCGGACGGATCGGCTTGGAATTACGGCCGGAACGACGACCCGGGAAGGCCTGAATACAACTACGTCCGCGAGACCGACTATTGTTCCGGAGCCTGCATTCTCCTGCCCAAGGCGCTGTTTGCCGAGCTGGGCGGCTTCGATCGCAGATTCGCCCCGGCTTACTGCGAGGATTCGGACCTGGCCTTTCAGGTCCGGAGGGCCGGGCGCCGGGTCCTCTATCAACCCGCGGCCCGTGTCGTTCACCACGAAGGGAAAAGCTCAGGGACGGACGTAACTCGGGGCATCAAGCAATACCAGGCAATCAACCAGGGGAAGCTGACCGAAAAGTGGTCGGAGATCCTGCGGCGGGACCACCGACCCAATGCCGTCGACGTTTTCAAGGCCCGGGAACGCAGCCT
>CAZGOX010000226.1:0-4581 GCA_964527955.1 uncultured Opitutaceae bacterium
GCTTCGCCGGGCCTTCGGTGGGCAAGCGCCCTGGCTAGTTCAAGGCGTTCCATAAATCCTCCGGCATTATCCTTTCCACGTCCTCGCGGCGGATGAAAGGGAGCGCCGCCGGGCCGTCAAAAATGGAGTCTGCGAACAACGGCCAGACTCCGAATCCCAGCGCCCGCAGAGGGCCGCGCCAGGAAAATGCGGAGCGGAACGCCGACTTTGCCCCGACGGCCGTCTCGAGGGCGGAGGAAAAGACCACGGCGGCACCGGCCGCCTCAAGGCGGCCGAGCGATGCGCTCAAATCGGCGTGAAGCGAAGGCTTCACCACAAAAACCCCTCGCCAGCCAAGATCGAGCCAGCGCCCGACATCGCCGTCGCAGGCCAGTGACTCATCCAGCGCCAATGGCGTTGGGTAGTCGCGAGCCAGGCCCTGAAGCAGATCCTCCGCGCCGGCCTGATCCGGTGCAACAGGCTGCTCCACAAATTCAACGGGCCGGCCGGCGCACCGATCGAGCCAGCGCTCCGCCACGCGCCGGTCCCAGGCGCCATTTGCGTCGAGCCTGAGCTTCGCCCCCGATGGAAGCAGCCCGCACAGCTCGTCGAGCAGGGCAAGCTCGTCGCCGGCGTCCCCGACGCCCACCTTCCACTTGAAGATCCGAAAGTCGGCTTCCGCCTTTGCGCGCAGGATGGGGAGCGCGGACACACCCGCCGGCAACAGCGCGCACACAGGCAGTGCGCCGGGGCCTCCTTTCCCTTCCGGGCCCGGGGAGCTCCCCGCCTCCAGGTCGGCGAGGGCCGCCCGCAGGCCCGCGGCAAGGCTGCGCATCCCGGCAGGCGCCTCCAGCAATCCAGCCTCCGTCCAGCCGCCGAGCTTCCTACAGCCGGACTCGGCTTCCCCGGGGCTTTCCGTGCCGAAGGACGGAATCGGGGCTGCCTCGCCCCAGCCGACGCGGCCCAACTCGTCCTCCAGCCGCAGCAGGAGCCCTTCCCTCTCCGTCCACAGACCGCGGGACGTCCGCACCGGCGCGAGGAACGGCAGCCGGTATCGACGGAATTTCAGGAGAAGCTTCAACGGGGCCGAGGTGTAGCGCAAAGGCGTGCGGCCCTCAATTTCCATTTGATCTTTCCCGGCCGCGCCCTATTCAAGTCATGGCAACCATCGCAATGATCAAGGTTGCCCCTTCAAAAGTTTCGGCGGCGGACGCGGAGTTCTACCTTCCGGCGGAATTGTTCTTCCCCGCGAACGCTCCGACCGCGCTGACGTTTGACGACGTTTCGCTGGCGACCCTGTACTCCCAGGTCCTCCCCAGGGACGCCGACACGGCCACACGCCTTTCCGAAAGCCTGCAGCTTTCGATTCCCGTCATCTCGTCGGACATGGACACGGTCACCGAGTCGCGGATGGCGATCGCGATGGCCCTCAACGGCGGCCTGGGCCTGATCCACTACAACATGGCCCTGAAGGACCAGGTGAAGGAGGTCGCGCGGGTGAAGCGCCATGTCCACGGCCTGATCCAGGACCCGATCACGGTCGGCCCGGAGCAGCTGATCGGCGACGTGCTCGCGATGATCGAAGCCAAGCATTTCGCCTTTTCCACCTTTCCCGTGGTCGACGCCGAGGGCCGGCTTGCCGGCCTGCTCTCGGGCAACGTGGTGAAGGAGCGATACAAGGCGAAGAAAGTTTCCGAGGTGATGACCATCCGCTCGCAGCTCGTCACCGAGCGGGAGGCCGACGTGGTCCCGGACCCGATCCAGACGGCGGACCGCTTCTTCACATCCCACATCGGCATCAACAAGATGCTGGTCGTCGACCAAGCGGACCGCCTCAGGGGGCTCGTCACGGCGTCCGACGTCGAGAGGATCACCAACGACGAACGATCGCGGCGGAGGCCCGCCCGCGACTCGAAGTTTCGGCTCGTCGTGGGCGCCGCCCTCCCTCCCGCAAACCGGCCGGACGGATCGCCCGACCGGGACAAGATCCTCAGCCACGTGGGCCACCTCGTCGACGAGAACATCGACACGCTGGCCGTATCGACCGCCCATGGGCACACCGAGGGGGTGGGCCGCACCGTGAGGCTGCTTCGCGACGCCTTCCCCGGCCTGACGCTGATCGCGGGCAACGTGACCAGCGCCGCGGGCGTTGAGTTCCTCTCGGAGTGCGGCGCGAACGCGATCAAGGTCGGGCAGGGCCCCGGGTCGATCTGCACGACGCGGATCGTCACCGGCGTCGGGATTCCCCAGTTGACCGCGCTGTACGTGGCCGGCACCGCAGCCGCGGCCAAGGGGGTCCGCCTGATCGCCGACGGGGGAATTGCGAAGTCGGGCGACATCGTGAAGGCCCTGACGCTCGCGGACGCCGTGATCTGCGGAGGCCTGCTTGCCGGCTGCCGCGAGGCGCCGGGCGAAATCATCGAGATCGACGGAAAGGTGTACAAACAGTACCGCGGAATGGGGTCCCTTGCCGCGATGAAGGCCGGCAGCGCATCCCGATACGGCCACAACAAGACCGATTCACCACGGAAGGTCGCGGCGGAGGGCATCGAGGCCCTGAAGGAGGCCAGCGGCTCTGTCGACGACGTGCTCGCCGGTTTGGTCGGCGGCCTGCAGAGCGGGATGGGGTACCTGGGGGCGGCATCGCTGCCGGAGCTGCGGGCCAAGGCCCGGTACGCCCGGGTGAGCCCGGCCGGCCAGAAAGAGGCGGCCCCGCACGACGTGATAGAAGTTTCAACTCGAAGGAATTGAGCTCGGCCCAGGGGTTCTGGTATAGGACCGATAGGGCTTATAGGTCCTATAGGACTGATTTTCCGGAATGGGTCCTATTTGTCCCATAGGACCCATTCTTTTCAGCTTTAAGCTGTGCGGCAATCGTCTAGAGCTTCGAGTTCCATGTCACTGCCCCCCTTTACGAGCCGTCTCATCGCCGATGTCGGCATTTCCCTGGGCGACGAAGGCAAGGGCCGGCTCATTCCCGAGATCACCGAGGAACTTAGGGGCGGGGACGCTCCCGTCTCAGTCGTCCTGAAGGTCAACGGCGGGGCCAACGCGGGCCACACCGCGGCCGGCGTGAAGCTGAACCTGCTGCCGTCCGGGGTGGTCGAGGGCGGGATCGCCCACCTCGCGATCGGCAGCGGGGTCGTCGCGGACCCGAGAAAGTTCCTTTGGGAGGCCCTGCCCCTGGAGAGGAAGGGCTACCGGATCCTCGATCGACTGCTGATCGACGAGCGCACGATGATCTCGGACCTCACCCACCGCCTGCTCGACCTCGCCGAGGAGGAGTACCGCGTGCAGGTATTGCAGGAGGAGCCCCGCGGATCGACCGGGCGCGGGATCTCGGCTGCCTATTCCGAGGAGGCGGGACACTGGCAGATGCACTATTCCGACTTTCTCGCGGGCCCGAATTTCTTTGCTCGAAGGCTTGCCCAGCGGGCGGACCGCGCCCTCCGCACGATCCAGCACGTGTACCGCGCGAGCGCGGCGTCCTGGCACGGATTCTTCGACCAGCTGACCTCGGCGGAGAAGCGCGCCAACGCCGAAACGCTCGCCCAGGGGGTATTCGGTGAGGAGGAGTTTGACTTCACGAGGTTCCGCGGGAATGCGCCGTTCACGCTCAACCTGGAGCACCTCACCGAGGTCTATTGGAAGGCGGGCACGGCGCTGGCGAGGAACATCGGAGAGGTCCGGGAGCTTGTCCGGGGTGAGCTCCGGGCGGGACGGACGATCATTGGCGAGTTTGGACAGGCGTACTGGCTCGACAAGCGGCACGGGTTTTCGCCGACCTCGTCCCACACGTTCACCCCCGAGTTCTTCGAGAGTGCGAACATCCCGGTGCAGCCAATCCATACGTTCGGGGTCGCCAAGGCCTACGACACCAAGGTCGGAACGCACACCTTCATCACCCGGATCGAGGACGGCCATCCCTTGGGCGCGAAGCTCGGCCAGCTGGAATTTGGCACGAGCACCGGCCGCCAGCGGATGGTCGGCTGGTACGATGCCGTGGAAAAGGGCGATGCCCTCCGCTACGGGGGTTTTAACGACCTCATGATCAACAAGCTGGACGCGCTCACCCACTCCGGCGACTGGCGCGGCGACCTTCTGCTTTGCACGGCCTACGAGACGCCCGCGGGCCTGCGCCTTCACCACGTGCCCCGGAACGAGGCCGTGCGCAGGACGCTCCGGCCCGTATACACCCGGCACCCGGGATGGGCCGAGGATGTGTCCAGGGTGCGCCGCTTTGCGGACCTTCCGAGGGCCGCGCAGGGCTATGTCGGGGCCATGATCAAGGCAGTCCTCGACGTGGCCTACGAGGGGGAATCCCTCCCTGACCGCCTTCCGAATCTGCGCTACCTCGGGGTGGGTCCGCTTCCCTCGCAGGTCATCAAGGACGTCCCTTCCACAGAGGAACTCGTCCGGATCGCGAACTAGCAGGCTGCTAAAAGTCCTGCAGCCGTCCCTCGCCGAGACCCCTTTGCGGCTCGAGGCGCGCGAGGACCTCGCCGATCAGGTACACCGAGCCGGTGACGACCACCGTCTCCCCATTGTCGGCAGCGCAGCGGTCCTGCGAAGGGAAGAGGTCCTCCACGCTCGATCGGATGA
>CAZGOX010000227.1:0-4564 GCA_964527955.1 uncultured Opitutaceae bacterium
GGTCGCACTGTTACTTGTTAAATCCGCAGCGGATTTAACAAGTAACAGTGCGACCCCTTTGCCTACGGCGCCGCCTGCTGGCCCGCCGGCGGCTGCTCCTTCGAGCTGAGTATCTTCTTCAGCGCCGGGTAGGCCATGATCACGACCAGGGCCGCGACGAGGATGAGAATGAGGGTCTCGACCAGGGTCAGGCCCCGGTCCCCTTTGCGCGGGAAGTTCATGGCAGTACTAGTCGCCCCCGCCGCAGTCGCTGTCAATAGAAGGGGTCAGGTTGAGGTTTTTTGACCTGCGCTGCGCAGGTCAAAAAACTCAACCTGACCCCTTTTTCTTTGCCCGCTTCTTCGGCGCTGCGAGCAGCTCCTTCACCGAAAGGTCGACCGCGTCCTTCCAAAGGTTCTCAATGCCGAAATGGTCCCGCATCTCGGGCAGGAACAGGTGGACCATGACGTCGAAGGCGTCGACCACCACCCAGCCGCTCTCCCGGGTCGCCTCCAGCCCCACCAGATGGACATCGTCGGCGCTGAGCTCCTTCTCAAGCTCCATGCGCAGGGCCCGCAGGTGCGGCTCCGAGGATCCGGTCGCCAGGACCAGGAAGTCGGTGATCGTGGACTTGCCCCTGACATCGAGCACCCGGAGATCCTCGGCCTTCTTTTCCGCGAGCGCCCGGCAGCAAAGCTTGACCAGTTTCCTGCTCGCGATCGGCTTGGATTTCATTCCCCCGCCCGATACAGGCCTTTTTCGCGAATGTAAACGATCGTCTTGTGCGGCATGAAGTATTCGAGGGAGAGCCCGCGGCGGATGCGCTCGCGCAATTCCGTCGAGCTGATCGCGAGAAGGTGGCTGTCGCAACGATGGAGGCGCAGGCCGGGTATTGCGGGCGTGGCCCTCACCGGGTACCCCGGGCGCTCAAGGAAGATGAACTCCACGAGGCCGGCCAGCTCGGCGATATCCTTCCACTGCTCCAGGCGCGGAACCTGGTCGCCGCCAATGATCCAATACAGCGTGTCGTTGGGATGAAGCGCCCGAAAGTGGCGCGCCGTCTCGACGGTATAGCTTATGCCGCCCGAATTCGCCTCGAAATCGGTGATTTCAAAGCGGGGGTCCGAATCGATCGCCTCACGGAGCATCGCGATCCTATCTCCGGGGGAGGCGTGCTCGTCCCCCGGCTTCAGCGGCGCCCGGGCGGCCGGCACGAACAGAAGCCGGTCGAGCGTGTGCTGCTCATAGGCGTCCTGGGCGGCCATGAGGTGGCCGAAGTGCACGGGATCAAAGCTCCCTCCGAGAAAACCGATTTTCACTGGCAAGCCAACCTGCCCCCGCCCCCCACCCCGGGCAAGACCCATTTCCCCCTATCTTGGCTGTGGGCCCGATTGGTTTCGGGTTGGGTCTCCGGAGGTCGACTGTGTGAGGCATCCCCATTTCCTGCCCATTGTAGTTTTCCTGAACCCTGATAGGGTGGCCCGCGTCTACACACGTTATGGCACTGGCCACAGAGCTCTTCGACTATTCGCTCCCGCAAGAGTGCGTTGCCCTGACGCCCGCCGAAAGGCGGGATCGATCCCGGCTCCTCGTCGTCGACCGCGCGGCTCGGTCTATCACCCATGCGACCTTCTCCGACTTGCCGGCCTTCCTGCGCGCAGGCGACATGCTCTTCCGCAACAACGCGACGGTGATCCCGGCGAGGCTCCTTGCCCAGCGCCCGAGCGGCGGCCGGGTCGAGTGCCTTCTCCTGGAGTCCGCCGGCGGGCCAAGCTCCCAGGGCGAAGTCTGGCGCTGCCTCGTCAAGCCCGGACGGAGGCTCCCGGTGGGGGCGAGCTTTGCGCATCCCGAGGCCGCCTTCATGGGCGAGGTCGTCGAAAGGGAGGCGGATGGCGCCGTGCTGGTCCGGTTTTCGGTGCGCGACGGCGAAACGGTCGTTTCGATGGCCCGCCGCTGCGGAGAACTCCCCCTGCCACCCTATCTCGGGCCGAGGCGCGCCGAGCACAGGGCGCTCGACCGCGAGCGCTACCAGACCGTGTATGCCGACCCGGCGAGACCGGTGGCGGCCGCCGCGCCCACGGCCGGCCTGCATTTTACGGCGCCCCTGCTGTCGTCCCTCGCCTCCCGGGGCGTGCGGTCCCTGGACCTGACCCTGAACGTGGGGTTGGGAACGTTTCAGCCAATTTCCTCAGACTCCATTGAGTCCCATAGAATCCACCGGGAGCACTATGAGATGCCGGTGGATTCGCAGTGCGCCCTGTTTCCCCCGCTCACCGGAAAGCGGGTCGCCGTCGGAACGACGGCGGTGCGCGCCATCGAGGACTTCCTTGCGACCCAGGCCGCCCCTCGCGATGAGACCCATTTTGCCGAGGCCGGAATCTTCCTTTTTCCACCCGCCGAGTTCCGTGGCGTGGACGCCCTGATCACGAATTTCCACCAGCCCCGCTCCACCCTGCTGTGCCTGGTGTCCGCCTTTCTCACGCCGGGCTCTACGGGTGGCATCGCATGGCTGAAGGAGATCTACGCCGAGGCCATCGGGCTTCGCTATCGCTTTTTCAGCTATGGCGACGCCATGCTGATCCTATGACCGCGGACGAGATTCAGGCCTTGATCGAGGAGGCGACCTTTGACCATGCCATGGGCGATTCCGACGCAGCGCTGGCCAAGCTGGCCCGGGTGGCCGAGGCGGATCCGGCCTCGTTCGACGCATGGCATGCGCTCGCCGAGGTGAACTTTGCCCTCCGTCGCTTTGACGCCGCGGTCGCCACCGGCGAGCGCGCCCACGCCCTCCGCCCCGACGACCTTTTCATAAACACGACCCTCTCGCGCGCGTGGATGGAGAAGGGCGACAAGGCCAAGGCCGAGCACTTCGGCGCCCAGGCGAAGATCCAGGGCTGGAAGGCGGAGCTGAAGGGTGAGAAGAAGGAATGAGGCTAAATTTATTTTGTCATCCTGAGCGAAGCGAAGGATCCCCTTGGGTTTTGCAGCTCAATCCCAACTGGATTCTTCGCTTCGCTCAGAATGACAAGCGATGTGCGGGCAACGCCCGGCTTGACGTGCAGGCGTTCCGGCGGAACATTCCCCCACCGCCGCGGCTGTAGTTTAGCGGTAAAACTCCTGCCTTCCAAGCAGGTATCCGGGGTTCGATTCCCCGCAGCCGCACCAAAACTTCGCGAAGCGAAGGTTTGGTGCGCCCTGAGCGAGGCCGAAGGCCGAGTCGAAGGGCCCAGTGCGCCCTGAGCCCCTCGAGAGCCTCGGGGTAAACGAGGCCACAGGCCGAGTCGATTACTGCAACACCCTGAGCGTCTTTAGCGCCCCCACATCCACCGTCGCCGTCAAATCTCCCATCCAGACATCGTAAAAACTTCGAAGTGACGGGTCGATTGAGTATAGCACCTTGACCGACTTTGGAAGTTCCGCGATATGGGAAAACGTGATTTTGATCGGAGGCAGGGATGCGATCTCATTTGCCTTCAACACAACCGGCCCAAGTCGGGACAATGGAGGTTTTACCAAGAGCCCTTCGACTACTTCGGGCGAAAAAGTTCGAAGAAAAGACGACCTCTCGTTCCTAGAATCCAAGTCTGAAGCGACCGACGTGACTACGGTCTCGTCGGTTGGGCCATCGTTCCTGACGAGGCAATTGATGACCAAGGTGAATTCGACCCTGGGCGCCGGATTACTGCCGGGAGCATCGACGACGAATGTATTGCCGCTCCTTAGAATAGTCGGGACCAAGAGAAGTTCCACTCGCGCGTGGGCGGTCATCACGGGCAAGAGACACACGGCTAAGATCGAAAGTGATGCTCGGACGGGCTTCATCGTTATCATTGTCGGAGACTCACGGCCAAGAACACCTCTCGGCCGCGTTTGAACATAACCTGCTCCGCGAGAACATTCAACTCTGGCCGAAATCGCTCTGGAAAAGGCACGCGCTTTGGCGTAGGCGCGAGGGATTTGCTGCCTTGGAAGGCCGTTGTGCCTGCCAGCCGCGGAGGCCGGGACTGTTGCCGAAGGCTGCGAGGCGCAGCCCGTCCGTTGAGGAACCTTGGAGGCAGCCGAGTCATGGAGCTGCTGGCAATTCCATTCGGCCTCTCAGCGCGCAGCAGCCGAGCCAACGAGTCATATCCTCCGGGCTGGGTTCCCAGGCACTCAGGCCTTCAGAGGCGGCAAACCCCGAGCGCCGGCCGGCGAGTATTCCCGGACGGGCGGGCCGCCCGTCCCTACCTCCGAACGGGGGCCCTCAATGCTCCTGGTGGCCGTCGACCTTCTGTCCCTGCATGATGTCGAAGGGGTCGCTCTTCATGAGCGGGGCGTATTCGCCGAGCTTCGTCAGCGTGAGCGTGAGTGCGTCGCCGTCCTTGGCCGCGCCGAACACCAGGCGCCCGGCCGGGAGTTCGACCGACCAGACGCAGGTTGCGATATGAAATTGATCGTCGAAGTCGACCCACTCGACCCGGAATTGACATGGCCCGGGCCGGCCCTGGGCCCAGCCGTCGCCGTTGCCCACAACTGTGCCCGTACTCCAGATGCTCATCTTGCCGCCGGCCCCCGTCGAGGGGAACAGGACCGACGTGGCCCCGGC
>CAZGOX010000228.1:0-1159 GCA_964527955.1 uncultured Opitutaceae bacterium
TCCGGGACGTCGTAGTTGATGACGTGCGAGACGCCGGCGATGTCCAGGCCGCGGGCCGCGATGTCGGTGGCAACCAGCACCTCGAAGCGGCCGCTCTTGAAGCCGTCGAGGGCCTCGACGCGCTCGCGCTGGCTGCGGTCGGAGTGGAGGACGCCGACCGTGTGGCCCTTGTGCGTGAGGCGGGCCGCGATCCGGTCCGCGCCCATGCGCGTCCGGCAGAAGATGAGCACGCTCTTGAACGTGGTCTGCTCGAGGAGGAGTTGGAGGAGGTCGAATTTCTGGGAGGCGACGACCGGGTAGAAGGCGTGGGCGATCGTCTCGGCCGGGGAATGGTGGCGGCCGATCTCGACCTTTACGGGGTTGCGCAGGGCCCAGCTCGCAAGCCGCTCGATCTCGGGCGGGAGGGTGGCCGTGAAGAAGAGGGTCTGGCGCTCGCGCGGGCACTGCGTGACGATGCGCTTCACGTCGGGCAGGAAGCCCATGTCGAGCATGCGGTCGACCTCGTCGAGGACGAGGATGTCGACCTTTTCCAGCGAGCAGTTGCGCTGCTCCAGGTGGTCGAGCAGCCGGCCGGGCGTCGCGGCCAGGATGTCCATCCCGCGGCGGAGGTCGCTCGTCTGCTTTCCATAGCCGACGCCGCCGTAGACGATGGTGACCTCCAGGTCGGTGAACTTGGCAAACTTGTGGAAGGCCTCCTCCACCTGGAGCGCGAGCTCGCGGGTGGGTTCGAGGATCAGGCAGCGAAGGGCCCCATGGGCGCCGAGGCGCTGGATGATCGGGAGCGCGAAGGCGGCCGTCTTGCCCGTGCCGGTCTGGGCGGAGCCGATCACGTCGCCCCCGGCGAGGATGATCGGGATCCCCTGGGTCTGGATGGGGGTCGGGTCGATGTAGCCCATCTCCTGCACGGCGAAGGCGAGGGCGTCGTTGAGCCCAAGCTTCGAAAATGCGGTGTCCATCTTCGGGACGTCCACGTGCACGGCCGGCTTGGACGACTCGCGGTGCGGGTGCTCGAAGTCATCGCGGGGCGGGCGCGGTGCGCGCTCCTCCCCGAAGGAACGGCCGCGGCCGCCCCTGCCTCCGCGCTGGCCGCCTCGGCCGCCGCGTTCTCCGCCGCCCTGAAATCCGCCTGAGGATGAGGAGCCGCCTCGGCCTCCTCGGC
>CAZGOX010000228.1:1259-4554 GCA_964527955.1 uncultured Opitutaceae bacterium
CCGCGGCCACCCTGGCTGCCCTGGCCGCCGCGGTCGTCGCGGCGGCGCTGGGGCTCGGATTGCGTTCCCTGGGCCCTGGGCGGGGGGCCTCCCTGCGCCCTGCCCTCCTGCCTCGGGGCCGGGGGCCTTTGCGGCGGGCGCGCCTGGGTCTGGGAAACGGTGGGTTTCTTCTGGGTATCCGCCGGCGCAATACTCTTGCGCAGCTTGTCAATCAGTCTTCGCAGCATCTGTTAAAGGGAAAGCCTCCCCAACTGCCGGGAGGTTTGCAACCCAAGAAGGCGTATAGAAGCGCGACCGGGCCGCGTTCAAAGGTAGGGACGCCCGGCCCGGGCGTCCGGGCACGCCTTCGGGCCCATTCAAGAACCCCTGACGGATGGATCGACTCAAGACGGGCCGGGGGGCTGCGGACGAGCCCGAAAGCGGATCCGGACGGGCGGGCCGCCCGTCCCTACCTTGAAATGCCTGCAAGGCTCATATCTGGGGACTCGCGCAGGGCCTTGTTCCGCCAAGATGGGCACGGAATGGATTCGCGGGCTTGTGGGGGAGGGCGATAGGCAATAGACGGGCAGGCGATGAAGATACAAATCAGGGCGGCCAAGCCGGGGGACCTGCCGCTTGTGCTCCGCTTCGTGCGGGAACTCGCCGTGTTCGAGAGGCTGGAAGGCGAAGTCGAGGCCGACGAGGAGCGGCTGCGCGGCTGCCTGTTTCCCGCGGGAGGGGCGCCGGCGGCCGAGTGCGCGCTCGCCTTTGCCGACGGCGAGCCGGCCGGCTTCGCGCTCTTCTTCACGAACTATTCGACGTTTCTCGGAAAGCCCGGGATCTACCTGGAGGACCTGTTTGTGCCGCCGGGGTTCCGCGGGAAGGGCGTGGGCCGGGACCTGCTGGTCCATGTGGCGCGGATCGCCCGCGACCGCGGATGCGGCCGGATGGAGTGGACGGTGCTCTCGTGGAACCAGAGGGCGATCGAGTTCTACGAGTCGATCGGGGCGAAGGTCATGCCCGATTGGCGGATCTGCCGGCTGACGGGGGATGCGCTGAAGAACGTCAGGTGAGGAACGAGCATATGTACTCGCAGAGGCCCTCGGAAACCTCGACCGTGAAGCCGTTCTTTCCGGGAACCTCGAAGCTCTCCCCGGTGCCATACTCCTTGGTCGTGGGAAAGCCGTCCAGCCTGACCCGGCAGGTGCCGGAAACGATCTTCATGCCTTCCGGGGCGTCGGTGCCAAAGTGGTAGGAGCCGGGGCGGATGACGCCGAGGGTCTTCTTCTCGCCGCCCGGCATGATGACAGTGTGACTGATGACGTTGCCGCCAAAGTACACGTTGGCCTTGGTCACGACGGTGACGCCGGCGAATTGGGTGGGCATGGGGGGAGGCAAGCGGGTTCGGGCGGGGTTGGCAATGATAACGGGGCAGTTCGGTCGACGGTTTGGGAGGTAGGGACGGCCGTCCCGGCCGTCCGGGAACTGCGAATGACTCCAAAGTATGCCCGGACGCCCGGGCCGGGCGTCCCTACCCCCCGAAGGTGGGCTATCGCCGCCAGTTGAAGCGGGCGGCGCCGAGGCTGGAGTCGTCCTCGCCGCGGTTGAACACGCGGACCGCGGCCCAGCCGAGAAGGGCGATCATGACGACCAAGGCGGCGAAGGAGAGCCAGGGGTCGAAGAAAAACTTTCCGAGGAGCGCTCCGCGCATGAGGTCCACCGCGTAGGCGACCGGGTCGAAGTGCGCCGCGATCTGCATCCAGTGCGGGGCCTTGTACAGGGGGTACAGGGCGCCGGAGAGGAAAAACATGGGTAGGAGGACGGCGTTGCTCACGACCGGAAACACGGTCGTCGAGTTGAAGCGGGCGGCCACCGCGACGCCGAGGGCCGAGAAGGTAGTGGAGGCCAGCATCATCGCGCCGAGCAGCTCCACGGTCTCGACGAAGCCGAGATGGATCCCGGCGAGCGGGGCGAAGGGCAGGACGATCACGCCCTGGGCGAACGCTTGGAGGGCGCCGGCCGCGATCTTGCCGAAGGCGATCGCGGCGCGCGGCACGGGCGCGATCAGAATCGCCTTGAAGAAGCCGATCTGGCGGTCGAACACGATCACGATGGCGGCGAAGGTCGCCGAGAAAAGGAGCGAGAGCGCGACGACGCCCGGGAAGATGTAGCGCCGGTAGTCTCCGGCGCCCTGCTGGGAGTTTGCGCCGAGGCCGGCTCCGAGGACGAAGAGGTACAGGAGGGGCTGGGCGAGCCCCGCGGCGAGGCGGGCGCGGTCGAGCCAGGCCCGCTTCATGTCGAGGACGAGGATTGCGTACATGCCGCGGATCATCGCCTTGGCCCTCCAAAGTTCTTGGGCCCGCCCGCGGCGGGAGTGGGCGCCTCGCCCGCGAGGCCCTTGCCGGTCAGCTTGAGAAACACGTCCTCAAGGCTCGGTTCGTGAACCTCCGCCCGGAGGATGCGCGTCGGCAGGTGCCGGAGCATTTCGGGGAGCACGGAGGCAGGGTCGGCGTGCAGGAGCATGATCTCCCTGCCGGTACCCTCGGGGGCAAAGCCCTTTTCGATAAGCCAGGAACGGGCCGCTGCGTCGTCCTCGGCCTCGAGCCGGATGACCCCGCCGCCCAGCCGGGCCTTGAGCGCGCGCGGGGAGTCGAGGGCGACGATGCGCCCGGAGTCGATGAGGGCAATCCGGTCGGCGACCTCGGCCTCCTCCATGTAGTGGGTCGTGAAGAAGACGGTCCGCCCGGAGGCCGCGAGGTTTCGGACTTGGCCCCAGAATCCCCGGCGTGCGTCGACGTCGAGCCCGAGGGTCGCCTCGTCGAGGAAGAGGATCCGGGGGTCGGTGACGAGGGCGCGGGCGAGCTCCAGCTTGCGGCGCTGGCCCCCGGAGAGACGGTTCGCCGGCCGGTCGGCGGCGTCGCCGAGGCCGAGGTTGTCCAGGAGGTCGGCGGCGCGCTGGCGCGCCTGGGAGGTGGGCAGCCCGAAGAGGAGCCCCATCAGGAGAAGGTTGTCGCGGCCGCTCAGGCGCTGCTCGATCGCGGGTTCCTGGAAGACAACGCCCATCTGGCGGCGGACGGCGTCGCGGTCGGCGACCACATCGTGCCCGAGGACGACGGCCGAGCCCGAGGTCGGGGCGCGAAGGGTGGCGAGGATTGAGAATAGGGTCGTCTTCCCGGCCCCGTTGGGGCCGAGGAAGGCAAAGCGTTCGCCCGCCTGAATGGTGAGGTCGATGCCGCGGAGCGCCTCCACCTGGCCGTATTTCTTAGTGAGCCCGCGGACTTCCACAGCGGGCACGGAGGAGTCCAGTGGAGATGGA
>CAZGOX010000229.1:0-2726 GCA_964527955.1 uncultured Opitutaceae bacterium
GGGGTTTTCCTCCTCGAGAAGCCTCAATGCCGCGATGCCGGCGGCCATGGCGAGCGGGTTCCCGCTCAGCGTGCCGGCCTGGTACACGGGGCCGACCGGCGCGAGGAAGTCCATGATCTCGGCGCGTCCCCCGAAGGCGCCGACCGGGAGGCCGCCGCCGATGATCTTGCCGAGGCAGGTGAGGTCAGGAGCCGCCGTGCGCAGGAGCCCCTGGACGCCGGCGAGATGCAGGCGGAACCCCGTCATCACCTCGTCGAAGATGAGCACCGCCCCGTGCCTGGTGCAGGCCTCGCGCAGATGCTGCAGAAAGCCGGGCTCCGGCAGGATGAGCCCGACGTTGGCGGGGTAGGGCTCCAGGATGACACCGGCGATCTGGCCCGGGTTGGCCGCGAAGGCGGCGTCGATCGCGGCGCGGTCGTTGAAGGGGAGGACGATCGTCTCGCGCGCGAAGGCGGCGGGCACGCCTGCGCTGTCCGGGTGCCCGTGGGTCAGCGCACCCGACCCCGCCTTGATCAGGAGCGAGTCGGAGTGGCCGTGGTAGCAGCCCGCAAACTTGACGATCTTGTCCCTGCCCGTGAATCCGCGGGCAAGGCGGACCGCGGACATCGTGGCCTCCGTGCCGCTGTTGCACATCCGCACCTTTTCGATCGAGGGGACCAGGCGCGTGATGAGTTCCGCCATCTCCACCTCGTAGGGATTGGGTGTTCCGAAGCTCGTGCCGCTCTCGAGGGCCGCCGCGATGGCGGCCTTGATCGCGGGGTGGTTGTGCCCGTGGATCGCCGGCCCCCACGTGCAGACGAAGTCGATCAGTTCGCGCCCGTCCACGGTGACAAGGGTCGCGCCGCGCGCGGACCGGGTGAAGAAGGGCGCCCCGCCCACCGAGCGGAAGGCGCGCACAGGCGAGTTGACCCCGCCGGGGATCAACCGCTGCGCCTTTGCGAAGAGCTCTTCCGAGGTCATCTGGGCGTGGTTCCCCGGTCAGCTCACGTACTTCTGGACGATGGGGATCCTCCGCCCCACGCCAAAGGCGAGTGGCGTGATCTTGAGCCCGGGGGCCGCCTGCTTGCGCTTGTACTCGTTGAGGTCGACCTTCCGGACCACCTCGTTGACGACGGCCTCGGCGAAGCCCTTTTCCACGAGGTCGCTGCGCGCGAGGCCCTCCTCGACGTACCCCTTGAGAATGGGGTCGAGGATGTCGTAGGGCGGCAGGGTGTCCTGGTCGAGCTGCCCAGGGCGCAGTTCGGCGCTAGGCGGCCTGTCGATCGTGGACTGCGGGATCGGCGGGACGGCGCCGCGGGTACGGGCGTCGGCGTTGATCCAGTCGGCCAGCGCGTAGACCTGGGTCTTGAACACGTCGGAAATGACCCCGAGCCCGCCGCACATGTCGCCGTAGAGCGTGCAATAGCCGACGGCCATCTCGCTCTTGTTTCCGGTCGTGAGCAGGAGGGATCCAAACTTGTTCGACAGGGCCATCATGAGGACCCCCCGGACGCGGGCCTGGATGTTCTCCTCGGTGACGTCGGCCGGTTTCCCCTTGAAGGCGGGAGCCAGGAGCTTTTCGCAGGCGGCCACCGCCGGGCCGATCGGGATCGTCTCGAATCGGATGCCGAGGTTCCCGGCGAGCTGGCGGGCGTCCTGCAGGGAGATCGGGGCCGAGATTTCCGAGGGAAGGGCGACGCCGGTCACGTTCTCGGGGCCGAAGGCCGAGGCTGCGATCGCCCCGACGACCGCGGAATCGATGCCCCCGGAGAGCGCCACCAGCACGCGCCCGAAGCCGCTCTTCCTGCCGTAGTCGCGCACGCCCAGCGTGAGCGCCGCAAAGATGTCGGCCATCTCCCCCTGCTCGAAGGAGGGGGAGAGCCGGGGCGCCGCGGTGGCGGCGGGCGACGGGTCCAGCGTCAGGCTGACGACCCGCAGCTCCTCGGCGAAGCCGGCGAGCCCGGCAAGGACATGGCCCGAGGCGTCGCTCACCTGGGAGCACCCGTCGAAGATCAGCTCGTCGTTCCCGCCCACCATGTTGAGGTAGACCACCGGGCAATCGAGCTCGAAGGCAGCGTCCGTCACCAGCGTCCTGCGCACGCCGCCCTTGTCGTTGTGCCACGGGCTCGCCGAGATGTTGACCATCAGGTCGCAGCGCTGCGCGACCAGCTGCTTCACCGGGTCGAGCCCGTGATACAGCCGGCGCGTGCTGATCATCGGGTGGGTCCAGATGTCCTCGCAAATCGTGATGCCGATCCGCCTGCCGCCGTAGGGGATCACGGTGGGCTGGGGCGCCGGCTCGAAGTAGCGGTCCTCGTCGAAGACATCGTACGTCGGCAGCAGGCACTTTCGGGCAAAGGTCACGACCTTGCCCCGGTGGCAAAACGCGGCGGAATTGTGGAAGGCCCGTCCCTGGCCGGTTGAATTCGGCTCCACGGTGCCGACGAGCGCCGGGACGTCCCCAACCGCGGCGGCGATCTCCTTGAGCGACTCCATGACGTCGGGGACGAATCTGCGCTTGAACAGGAGGTCGCGCGGGGGATACCCGCAGACGGCCAGTTCGGGAAAGACGACCAGCTCCGCCCCTTGGGTGACCAGCGAGGCATAGGCGTCGAGGATCTTGCGGCGGTTGCCGGGCAGGTCGCCGACGGTGAGGTTGAGTTGGGCCAGGCCGAGGCGCATGGGTGGATTGCGGTAAACCATCCAGCATGGCGACCTTTCCGTGCCCTGACAAACCGCAATTGCGG
>CAZGOX010000229.1:2826-4549 GCA_964527955.1 uncultured Opitutaceae bacterium
CCCCATCTCTAAGGCCAGGACCATGGCTCACCCTCTCATCCTGGCCTCGGCATCGCCCAGGCGCCGCGCCCTGCTGGGGCAGCTCGGCGTCCCCTTCGAGGTTGAGGCGGCGGGGGTGACCGAGTGCGAGGACCCGGCCCGGGAGCCGCGGTCGCTCGTCGCCCACAACGCCGCCCTCAAGGCCGATTGGGTCTCCCGGAGGCATCCCGATGCCATTGTGCTGGGGGCCGACACGACGGTTTTCATAGACGGCACGGTCCTCAACAAGCCGGCCGACGAGGCCGAGGCCCGGGCCATGCTCAGGCGCCTCTCCGGCCGCACGCACACGGTCTTCACGGGCATGGCCCTCCGCTGCGCCTCAAGCGGGCTGCGGCTCGACGAGGGGGTCTCGAGCGAGGTCACCTTCAAGCCCCTGGGAGAGCCCGAAATCGACGCATACCTCGCCCTGGTGCACCCCTACGACAAGGCCGGCGGCTACTCCATCCAGGACCACACAGACCTGATCGTGGAGGGATATGAGGGCTCCTTTACCAACATCATGGGCCTTCCGATGGAGGCCCTGAAACAGATTTTGACGCGTTGCGGTGTTCTGGCTTAGCCTGGGACACCTTATCCCTTTTCCATGAGCGAGATCCTCGAACAGCAGCCCCCCGTGCGCAAGCGCCGCATCCTGCTGCCGTTCCGGCTGTCGGACGACTCGGACACGCGGGCGGTCCAGATCGGGATCCTGGGAACCGTCCTGCTCCATCTCATCATCCTGCTGCTCGCCCCCCGCCTGCTGCAGAGCCCGTTTTCCTCCTCCAAAGCGCCGGCCCGCGCGCTGCCGAAGACATTCAGCATCGAGATAGCCCCGGATGCGTTCATTCAGAAGCCCCCGCCGAAGCCCCCGTCCCCGTTGAAGTACGTCGAGGCCAATCCGAACGCCCCCGACAACGTGCCGGACAAGACCAACAACTTCAGCTTCATGAACCAGCAGGTGGCGCAGGAGAAGCCGACGCCCAACGGAAAGAGCGAGGCCCCCGCGATGCAGGGCCGCAAGGATCTCCAGGAGACGCAGATCGTCACCGGCCAGCTGAGCAAGCCCGAGCCGGTCTCACCCCCGTCGGCTCCGGCCCGCCCCCTGCCGCCGACGCCCGTGGCGCCCCGGCGCCAACAAAACCCGCTCGCCGGCGACGAGTCCCAGAAGGGCACTGACATCAATGGGTATGGCAGCAACGAGTCCAAGGTCCTGGAAAACGCGAAGCCCGTTCCCCAGGAGATCAAGGGAGTCAGGGACGCGCCGCAGGTCCAGGGGGCGGAGGCCTGGATGCCCCGGATCGACCCGCGCCATCCGCAGCCGCGCAAGACGCTCCAGGAGCAGCATGTCCGCCCCGCCATCTTCGCGGACAACCAGTTCGGCACCTCGAACATCGGCCCGATCGCGATCAATGCGAAATGGAGCAACTACGGCGAATACCTCAAGCGCCTGATCGAGGAGGTCCAGGTGTCCTGGGACAAGATCCTAGACCAGAGCCAGATTTCGGTCCCTCCCGGCACCCAGGTGACGGTCACCTTCAGGCTGAATTCCAAGGGCGAGATCACCGCGATCGTGAACCATCAATCCGACATCCAGGGACCGGCGGTCGAGTCCTGCATGAGCGCGATCACCACGCCGGCGCCCTATGGGCCATGGACCGACGACATGATTGCGATGCTGGGAAACGACCAGGAGATGACCTTCCTG
>CAZGOX010000230.1:0-4528 GCA_964527955.1 uncultured Opitutaceae bacterium
TCGCCACGCAGGAAGTGATTGAAGAACTCATCAAGCTGGCTAAGCAGATGGACGCTGCGACCAAAGCTGGCAAGGACTTGGGACTGACCGATGACGAGATGGCTTTCTATGATGCCCTGGCTGCCAACGAGAGCGCAGTTAAGGCCATGGGTAGTGCCGAACTTCGCGTCATTGCAGCCGAGCTTGTTACCCAAGTCCGTAAGAGTGTGACAATCGACTGGACCGTCCGCGAAAGCGCTCGGGCCAAGATCAAGGTGCTCGTGAAGCGCATCCTCAAGCGCCACGGCTATCCACCAGACCTTCAGGACGAGGCAACGAAGACGGTGCTGGCCCAGGCGGAGCTGCTTTGCGCCGATTGGGCAGCATAGCGGTCCACAATATCAGCCTTGTCAGCGCCTTGAAGCTGTGTCCTCGGGCGCGCCACACTGAACAGTGTAATGGCCAAGGACCGGAAGGAGAAGCCTCCTTCCGCCCAGTTCATTTTGCGATTTCAGGGAATGCGATGAGCGCTAGATGCCCCAAACCGCACCGTTACGGGGAATTTGGTGCGTTAACCGTGTTGTCCAGTCGCCGTCGGGTAATCTACGTAAAAGCATGTAGATAAATCTAGTGATAGCCTGATGTTAAAAGGGCATCCTTAGTGCAAGGTTGCCCATTAATATTTTCCCCAGAAAGTTAATATCGTATAGCCGATTCAGATTTCGCCATCGGCTGGATGATGAGCGTGGCGTTCTCTGTCTCGGCTCCTTTCAACGCTGATTTAGCGATTAATTCAATACGGCCTTTTATAAACCATGAGCGAAGATAACGAAAAGCAGCCCACGGGAGACATTGCGCTATCAGCATATGAGAAGCAACGCCTAGAGCACCTGGATGTTAAGATCGGTGAAAAGGATTCGGTTGGAAACACGATTTTCTCCGTCTATGCAACGGGAGACGAGTTCGCGATTTATTCCATCGATCCGACGAGCAGCATTAAAGGCATTCGAGTTTGGATCGAGACCATTGACCCAGTAGACAAAAAGCCGGTAAACAATTTTCAGGCAGTCAAGGGTGAGCTTGATAAATTGAAGGCGCTATCAAATCGATGCGCCGACTCGTCTTACGCAAGCCGTGTATCACATGCATTGACCGTGGCGATGACTGGAAATCCTGATCACGCTAAGGAAATTCTGTCCCAGATCGCGACGGAGATAAGCAAAGATTATCAAGAGAGAGTCTGGGGGAAATTGATTTATTTGACGGGCATACTCTCAATCAGCTTCGCGTTTTCGTTGCTCGCTGTAATCGCTTATATTTATCGCTACTCCGAATTCATAACAGCGAACAAAAACCTGTTTGCTGCAGTGATGGTCTGCACATTTGCAACATACGGCGGTGTTGTATCGGTTTCAATAAATCTGGATAAGATTGTAGTAGATAGCGGATTAGGCAAATACCCTTATTTGTTCTATGGCGCGGGGAGAGCGATTTTTTCGATATTTGGGGGCGCCCTTATTTTTCTATTGATAAGAGCAAATTTAGTGATCGGTTTTGTTAACTCCCTAGATAACCCGTTCTTTGGTTTGTGTGCGGTAGGCTTCCTTGCTGGGTTTAGCGAAACGTTTGTACCCAATACGCTGCGTAAGCTCGAGGACGGCCTTGGGGAAAAGCGCTCTTAGGTGGTCGTCGAATGGGTGTTTGGGGTCTCAGAACCGGACAGTGGCTCGGGGACGGTGTCACTAATATCTTGTCTTGAGGAGCGGGACCGGTTGCGCCGTCCAGCTCAACTCAATTCCGTGCAAACGACGCTACGCACCGTTCCCCCAATTTCGGTGCGTATTCGCTTTCCAACAAAAGCTACCCCGATGTGACCTCGCAGCATTTGGCGAGTTGAAAGCATATCCGTTGAATCTGTTCCGGCTGGAGGTCGCTCTCCCCACGCCGGATCATGGGTTCCCCCATCTTCGTCGCGCTAAACACCGCAACGTCGCCAAAGCGCTCGACCTCTAGCGACCACCCAGGCAAGGCCACAACCGGAACAACCGGCACATTCTCTGCGGCAGCCTTCGCAATCCATTCGGACAGCGACTTTGCGTTGTTTCGGGCCTGATGAATTGCGCCTCGACTCGTCCATTTTCCCGGGACACTTAACGCCTCACCATCGAATACAACCTTCGCCGCCAACCTAGAATCCACACCGGGCTTTCGCCAGGTCTTGGTTTCTACAGCGAATACCCCCTTGGGACCGACGACCACGTGGTCAATGTTCCAATTCCCGAATTGGACGTCGTGGAAGACCTGGTAACCCTGCGACATCAATTGATCCAATTCCCTGCCAACAACCTGTTCGCCGATTGCCCCAAGGCGATAATTCCACGACTTCTTCAGTTTTCTTCGAATTCGTATTCCGAGCCACGCCGATCCTACTGCCACTCCGGAAAACGGTATTGCCAAGATTAGCCAGGAGTTCGGCTTAACCGTGATTCCTAGGAGCGCTCCTGCCAGCGGCCCAGCCAGCAGAAGCAACATATCGTCGCTTGCAGAGTCAAAGAGTTCATCTGCCTTCTCACGCGTCGATTCCCCAGCAACTCGAAGGGGTTGAACTGTAAAGGGCCGACGCGCCTGTGCCGCGTGCCGACGTTTGGTTTGGACGATCCACACGAGCACGACCACACTCGGCGCACCAAGGATCGCAATCCACGATAGAAGAGACAGGGCGCTATACACGTGCCCAATTCTGCGTATGCGTACGGGTAAGCGAGATCAAATAGTACGCTAGAAGACGTGTTCGTGCCTGGTTTCCACGCCCAGTGCAACGTTGCGCGACTTTCGTTGCACTGGCTTAATGGCGCTGTTTACCATTTATGGAGCGTCTGGGATTTCCATTTGGTGACCCGAGACCCGGGCGATTTGAGGCGACTGCAATGTATATCTTCATGGACACCGAGACCACCGGGGTGACGCCCGCCGACCGCATCGTCTCGATCTGCACCTCGTTTTACGACAAACACGGTCGAAACACCTCGTCCATGTACGCCCTGATCCGGCCGGAGGGGTTCACCATCCCGCCGAAGGCGACGGCGATCCACGGGATCACGACCGAAAAGGCCCTCCGGGACGGGTTCAGCCTTGTTTCCACCCTTGACTCAATCAGCGCGGAGTTGGCCCGCAGGTCCCCGGAGCTGCTCGTCGGGCACAACTTGAGCTTCGATCTCGCGATGGTTTTGCGCGAATACTCGCGAGCAGGGCGGCCAGAGCCCCTTTCGCGGCTGGGAACGTTCTGCACAATGAAGGGCACCACGGGCATCTGCCGCCTGCCCGGAAGATACGGCGACTTCAAATGGCCAACCCTGGACGAACTGCACCGCCATCTTTTCGGAAAAACCCTCAGTGGGGCCCATAACGCCCAAACCGACGCGGAGGCGTGCGCGCGCTGCTTCTTCGAGCTTCGAAGGCTCGGTTTTTTGCCGGAATAACCGGGCCTAGGCCGTTGTCAGGCCCTCCGTGTTACCGGCAAGCTGCTCGAGTTCGCGGACCGCCAGGTACAATTCCTCGGACAGGCTGTTGCGGTTGAGCTTCAGGAAACTGTCGGCCAGCGTTCGGTAATACCAGAGCGTGCCGTCGCGGCCGCCGGTGAACCTCGCCCAAACCGCCTCGCCGATCCTCCGGTAGTCCGCGGTGACGGCCCGGACGTTGTGAAGCTTGTCGGCCGCCGACACGAGAAGCACCGAGTGGGACGCCGTGGCGAGATGCGCGACATAGGCCTCCTTGCGGCGCCGCCACGGGGGCTTGGGCGTCTCAAAGGTGTCCGAGCAGCCGGCGACAATGTCCGCGAGCGCGGACCCGAAGCGCTTTCGTATCTCCCAGACAACGGGTTCCCCGCCTGCGTCCTCGGCCGCGTCATGCAGCAGGGCGCCGATCGCCTCGTCCTCCGTCGCCCCGTGGTCGAGCGCTATGGAGGTCACGCCGAGCAGATGGGAGATGTAGGGTATTTGGGTGCCTTTGCGAAACTGGCCCGCGTGTAACTCGCAGGCATAGGCGACGGCGGAGGCGAAGCGGGGGGTCAAATCCATGGCGGTTTTCAAAGTGTGCCACCCGGAGCGGCATTCGCGATTGCATTATGGGGGCGTCCCCGGACATCCTCTGTCCTATGCCAGCCAAAGGCGCCCTGCCCTCCTCGCGCCCCCCGATTGCCCGCATGCTGCGGATCCACGGGGAGCTTCAGGACGGGAACCTGACCAACTGCTCAAAGCTGGCGGCGAAGCTGGAGGTCTCGACCAAGACGATAATGCGGGACCTGGCGTTCATGCGGGACCAGATGGACCTGCCCGTGGAGTACGACAACAAGACCTATTCCTGGAGATACGGCTACCCGGTCAAAAACTTCCCGACTGTGCAGGTCAGCGAAGGCGAGCTCCTGGCCCTTCTGGTGGCCCAGAAGGCGCTGGAGCAATACAAGGGCACTCCCTACCACGACCAGCTCGCCCACGCGTTCGAGATGCTGTCGGCCGGCCTTCACGACCACGTCAGCTTTTCCGCCTCAAGC
>CAZGOX010000231.1:0-4520 GCA_964527955.1 uncultured Opitutaceae bacterium
TCGTCCTTTGCGACAAACCGGATGATCGTGCCCGGGGGGTACAGACCCGCGACGTGCTCCGCGTAGATCACGTGCAAGGGTGAGATGGCCGTTGTCCCAAACGAGGTGGTCCTGCTGTTCCAAACCGCCTTGCCTGTCAGGTCGATCCTCGGGCCGGTCCAGACAAACGGATTCCGGGCGTAGCTCGCCGGCGGCGCGTCCTTTTGGGACGTCCATACCGGCATGGAGATGTCCGGCGGGTCCGCCTCGAGAAGCAGCCGCCGGACCTCGCGGGTCGACCTTGGCGTGATGTCCTGGGCCCGCAGCCCCGCCACCAGCGCGGCCAGCGAGAGGACGAGAAGTTCAAGGCCCCGCGTCAACCCTGGCCTCCGCTGCCTTTGGTGGCATTGTCCGACAAGTCGTCGCCGCCGCCGTATCCCAGCACCTCGACCGTGATGATCGAGGGCACCAGCTCCTCCTGCGACTGCGCCGCGCTCTGCTGCTGGTTCGCAACCGCGCTCGCCGCACTCGACGACGCCGCCGCCGAGCTCGACGCCGCCGTCAGTCCTCCGACGTTGGAGGACGCCACGACCGGCACACCCGCGGTGGTTCCTCCGGCCTGGATGTTGGATGCATTGGCTACGTGAAGGGCAGAAATATTGATATTTCCGGAGGACCGGATGCCGGCATCGCCGGCGTCGATCGTGCCAACCGGAGCTATCAGGTCGACATCTCCCGGCGCCACATTCGCCAGCGTCGCCAGAACGCCGATGCCGGCCCCAGTCGCCAACCCGGCAAGGTCGTTTTGCACGTTTGCGCTTTGTGGATTGACCAACACCCGGGTTGGCGGGGCTGAATGGACAGTCTTTGATCCGCTGCCGGCGGCAATATTGCCCAGGGACGACCAAATCACGATGTTTCCACCGTGAAGCGTGAAGATGCGCGAGGTTCCTACATTCACGCTGTCCTGGGAAAAGATGGAAATACCACCGCCATCCTCGGTCAGGACGCCCTGATCCGGCTTCTGTGGGTCGGTGGGATATCCAACCGTGACTTGGCCACCGGGCGCCAGCAGGGCAATGTCTCCCCCGCTGAGGGTTGTGATTTCCCGGGTGGAGAGGGAAATGGAGCCGGACCAGGGAGACTTCTTGGTCGACTGACCCGTGGCATAGGAGCTCCCCGGGAACAAATCCGCTATCGCCTCGTCGCCCGCGGCATACGTTCCAAAACCAGGGCTGCCCGGATTGCCTCGGTCCCGCCCGGCATCCCGCAGGACGATGTAGAATTCGTCGAGCGCCAGCCTGTCCTCCTGTTCGGCCAACTGGGCGGCCGGGAGATCGCCATAGGGCGCTAGAAGATCCGCCCAGACCTGGCTGGGCGAACTGCCGGAAGGAACGGTCACGCCAAGCATTCCCGCCAACTCGGGAAGATAACGCGCCGCGTTTGCTCCCGCACTGGTCGGGTCGACGAATTGGGCGATGAACGAAGAAAAGTCGATCTGGCTGTCGGCAAGTCCAGGCGCCGGCCCCGCGGGCGTGCCAAAGCCTCCCAGCCCTGCCGCTGCGATCACATCGGCACCGCCAAACGGCAGATAGGGATTCCTGCCATTCCCGATGCTGGTGATTCCGATTGACGTGCCGTCAGGCGCCTCAGGCCCAACGCCAAGGTTTAGGTTCCCACCTGCCAAGACTTCCAAGGTGCCCGGGCCGCTGATCTGGATGTCGCCCGCCGTGGGACTTCCGCTGGCTGGCGTCGAAGTAAGGGAGACAGAGACAAACTCGTTGCCGGCCGGCAGCGCATCGCCGCGCAGCACGGAATTCGGGTCGTAGGGAATGATGTTTCCCCCGGCGACCACCGCCGTAATGTCGCTCGATCGGTTGTTTTGCACGTAGAGGGCGACATCGGTGATGTCTCCCCCCGCCAGCACGCGGGCGCTCTTGCCAGAATACAGCGTGAGGCCCGAGATGTCTCCGCCCTCGGCGTACAATTCAACCGGGTTCGGATCTGCCGCATGAAGAAGTCCCGGGGCGTTCAGCGCCTCCTGCGTTGCGAGCGATCCAAACGAGCCGTTCAACGAGCCCGACTCCTGTACGATGGGGTCGACCGCGGTCCCGAAATTCAGAAACGAGAGCGAGAGCGGGCTCGACGCATCGGGAATGCTCGAGGGGGCCACATCGGACAGATTGATCACACTGGAGCCCCATTGCGCGGCCAAGGTGAGTCGATCGACGGAATTGGGCTCCATGCCGTTGATGGAACCGCCAGCCAGCAGGGCAACCTGGCCGTTGGGGGCCGGAGAAAGGGTCAGAGTTCCGACGAGGTCGATGTCACCGGAAAATGCTGTCGCCTCAAGCGTTGCCGGCATCAGTTCGGCCACGGTGGCAAACGGGGTTACGCTGCGATCCTGGATGCCGAGCCAAGGCTGCGACTGTTGCGCAAATGAGCCCTGGGTATCCCGAAGGAGCACGAGATTGAACCAATCCGAAAGTGATCCGGCGCCACCGATGCCCTGGCCGCTGACATCGGGCGTGTCCTTGAGGGTGACGGTGCCTGCAAGAGACGAGACCGTCACCATGTCACTGGTCGCGAACGTGGAGAAGTACGTTTCCTCGGCGGTGCCGTTGCCATTCCCCTGCGGCAAGAGGAACGGGTTCGCCACAGGACCCAGGAGTAGGTCGTGCGTCGCATCGACAACAAAGGCACCCTGCCCCAGGAAGAGCGTCGTCGGGAGCCAGGATCCCGGCTCGGCGGCGAGCTGGGTAAAGGTCTTCTCCTGCTGCTTTTCGCTGAGCGCAGCCCGAGTTCGGTTGGTCTCGATGCTTCCGCCTGCAGTGAGAGTGCCTTGGCCCCTCTCCACGTAATAGACGCCGCCGTCGATGTTCCCCCCGGCGCGTACCAACAGATCTCCGCCTCCCAGTTCAAGCGTGGGTTGGTCCACGGCCAACCGATCGATGGTGGCGCCGGCCGCATTCGTTTGGTAGGTCGTGCGCTCGTTCGTCGGAACGAGGGCGTCGACGTTGTTCACATCCCCACCTGCCAACAGTGCCACGTTGCCTCCGCCGAGCGCTCCGACACCCTCAAGAAAGTTGCTGAAATCGACCCACCACGACGTGGAATCGATGATGCCATTGTTTGCCGGGGATCCAAACTGGCCTGTGACTGGATTGACCCAACCCCGCCGATAGAGCCAGTTGTTCGGCAGCTCCTTCGATGAATCCGCCCCAAGGCTTGGCGAAAGATGCTCGATGTCGCCTTGGGCCGCGATCGTGACGTTGCCGCCTCCGAATGTGTATTGCGCGGCATAGTTTACGTTGGGCTGCGTGAAATCAGAAATGGGGCCGGTCTGCGTCCCGGCCGTGTAGATTGTCGCCAGGTTGTTGAGCATCTCAACATTCCCGCCGGCAAAAATGCCGATATCACCTGTCCCCGTCCGGATGGTTTGATAGTATTGGGGAATAATGGTCTCGGAGCTGTTCCCAACCGGGTTGATGGGCAACACGGGTACGTCCTGCCCCAGAAGAATGGATCCGCTTCCCCGTCCCGGCTTGGCGGCCCCAAGCATGTTGCGGTCGTCGGCTGCGCCGAAATCGGCGCCTGAAACCAGCCGGAACGACCAGGATTGGCTGCCTGCGGGAAGCATGATCGCCTCCCAGAGGGATGAATTGTCCGATCCGTCGTAGCCTGCAAATCCGTCGCTCAGCGAAACGGGGGTTCCAAGGTTCGGATCGACTCCAAATACGATATTTCCGGAAGCCCGCAGGGTCAGGAAGCCTGGCTCGCTTAGGGACGGCCCAAAACGAAACACCATGCCTGAAGGGTTCCAATTGCCTGCGAGTGACGGATCCCCCGCGGCAAAATAATTTCCATCGCCAGTGTAGAATGCGCCGGCCGTCAAATCCCACGTCGTAGACAGGACAAGATTGCCGGCCGAATTGACCAGCTCGGCACCCGGTCGGACGTTGAAAAGGCCCGGATTGGCCGATACAGCGGAATGAAGGGCCGAATTGCCGGCCAGGAGCGAGCCCATGATCTGGCTTGAGTGGCCGGCGAGAAGCACGGGGCTGCCGTTGGAGGAGACCTGCACGCTGCCGTCCGGATTTTCCATGACTCCCCCGGCAAACATCGCGCCATTCTGCTGCACAAGATTCTGGACGCTGGCGTCGATGGTTCCCACAGGTGTCGACGTCAAGCCGAGGGCCGCAGGGTTGGAGAGATCGAAGACCTTCAGGCCCTCGACCACGATGCCCGACTCGCCCTTGATCGCGCCGCCGATCGGGTCAATCTGGACGTCAACCGGGTTCCCGTTCTGGTCGAGGACTTGGGGTGCGGTGAGCTGGAGTACCCCGGTGGCAACATAGGGCGTCGGAGCGGCAGCCACCGACAAGTCAATGGTTGAGCCGGGCTCGATATCCACGACGGGAACACCCGCGCCAAACTGTCCGTTTGAGCCCCGCGCAGAGGTCGGCTGTGCGGTGGCACCGCTCGTGTAGCATCCCGCCTGCAGGGTCACGGTTCCCCCTTTGCCGGCATCGTTGAAATTC
>CAZGOX010000232.1:0-4512 GCA_964527955.1 uncultured Opitutaceae bacterium
GCCAGGTCCCCTACGACCACGTTGCCGCCGGAGGTCCTGACGTTTGCCTCGAATCGAGCCGGTACGGTGACGACAAAATCGACCCCGATGGGAGGCCAGGAGCCAAAATGAAACCCGAGACCCTGGTCCGGATATTCGGCGGAACAGACAATGTCCGCCCCACGCTGCTCGATGGACAGGGCGAGTTTTTGCACAATCTTGTCCGCCTCGGCATCGGAGCCGGCATGGATCCTCTCGATCGCTTTCACGCTCGCCGTTCCATCCCGCGAGGCTTGGACCTCAATGTTCCCGCCAAAGGTTGCGACTTGGAGATTCCCGGTCGGCTGTGCTGAGAAACTCTTTGTAATGGAACGGGTTATGTCGGCGTATGCGGGAATTGAGAGCAGCGCGGACAGGACTGCCGCGGCGACGGGGACATGGAGGTGCTTCATGGTGGTACCATCAAGAACCCGCAAGCGACGGAAAAGTTGCAGGATCTATTCAGCCTCCACCCAGTACTCCGCGATCCCCCGCTTGCTGTTCTGCCACAGCGAGAGCGGTGTGACCCAGACCCTGCCGGAAACCGCGATGCCGCCGGCTGCAAGCTCCTTGGCAACAGCCGCTGCATGCCCGAGGCCGTCGCGGTAGGGCCCCTGGAAATAGAACCGGGCGACCTTGTGTGCGGATACCTGGATAGCGGATGGATCCGAAAAGGCCTGATTTCGAAGCGCCGGGGGGACCTCAAGAAGCAGTGTCAACTTGGAATTGCTGTGGTCGTAAAGGTGGCGGGTCGGCCCGTCGACCAGGAGGCCATGGACCTCGATCTTCTTGAACAGGGTCCACTCGGCGGGCTCGCTGAACCTTCGGCCGCCCGGGGCATCGAGGAGGCCGGACTTCCAGTACATGGTTCCTGGCAGCCGGACGATTTCAGTCCGGGAGAATCCCGCCTCGTTGAGGCCAAGCGAGTCCCGGGGATCCCCGGGCGGCGGCTCACCGTTCCGGGTGTGCCGCAGGTACCATGCGACCACCGGGGATTGGTCGAAGTCCTTGGGGATGTTGTGGGGCGCCCTGGGGAGCAGTGAATACTTCGCCACGCCGCCGCAGGAGCGCAGCGCGGAAATCATCTGCTCGGCGGCCCCGGAGTAAATGACGTCGTCCTTCTCCCCGTGGATGACCCAGGCGGGAACGTTCTTCAGACGGATCGCCCTGTAGGGTTCGCCAATGCCATCCCTCGGGGAAATCGCGGCGAACCTCTCGGGATTGTCGAGCGCCCACTCCCAGGTTGCCATGGCGCCCAGGCTGTGGCCCTCAAGGTAGACCCGGTCCTTGTCGACCGGGAGGATTGTCTCGAGTTCGTCGAGGTAGGCGTTCAGGAAGTCGATTTGCCAGGGACCGGCCTGGTCGATCGGCGTGACGCCGAACATCTCCCCCCCGGGGCCCTTCCCGCGGACAAAGGATATCTTGTGCCCGAGCCAACCCGAGCCGTGAAGCCCCACGAGAAGCGGAAACGTCCGGCCCCGCTCCGGGAATCCGCGGGGAAGGGTCAGCCAGTAATTGCAGCTCACAACCCTGCCCCCATCGAGGGTCTTCCGGAACGCCAGCGGAAAATTTGCGCCGAGGTTCTCGGCGATGTAATTCCTTCCGTGCTCAAGGGCATCGGCGAGCTCCGACGCGTACTGCTCGGGGCCGACCATGTTGTCGTCCACCGGATCGGAATTTCGCCCGCCCCACGACTCATACCAGCCGATCGCCGCGCGGTAGATGGACGCGTAGGCCGGTCCAAAGTCCCGTTCCCTGCCCCTCAGGGCGCGCAGGCGCGCAACGAGGCTGTCGTGCCGCTCCTGCCATCCCGGGGCCGAAGCCGCATGCGCGGCTCCGGAGAGTGCGAAGCAGGATAGGACGGCGGCAAACCAGCGCAGAAACGCCGGGGCAAGCGGTTTCATGGCGCCTATCAACCCCCGGCCGGCGCCGTGGTCAACGCTTTAAGGCCGGCCTCGATCCGGGTCCTCTGACCTTCCAGGAACGGCGGGAGGGCCAGCTTGTCTCCGAGGCTCTCCTCGGGTTCGTCCACCGCGAAACCCGGCTCGTCGGTGGCGATCTCAAACAGGATCCCGCTCGGCTCGCGAAAATACAGGCTCTGGAAGTAGTACCTGTTCACCGGCCCGCTGGACGGCATGCCGGTCCTCTCGAGGTGCTCCGCCCACGCGACATAGTCCGCCGCGGTCGTCCGGAAAGCGACATGGTGGACGCCACCCGCGCCCTGGCGCGCTGCCTCGAGCTCCGGTTCCACGGCCACATGGAGTTCCGACCCCGGCCCCGCGCCCCCCATCGCATACACGTGGACGGCGTCCTTCCCCCTCGCGCTCTCCCCTGCCTTTCGAAAACCGAGCACCGAGGTCAGGACCCGGTCGGTCGGCGCGAGGGCCGGAATGCTCAGGGTGACCGGTCCGAGCCCGCGAATCTGGTGCTCGCCGGGGACTGGGCTTCCCGCCCATGGATGGGCCGGGTCCGTTGCCCCTTCATCGAGCACCAGGCGGAGCCGCTGGCCCTCGGGATCCTCAAAATCCAGCTCGGGCCGGCCATCGGTTCCCGTTGTCGCGGCGTGGTGCAGGCCGGCAGCCGACAGGCGGTCTTCCCACCACCGGAGGCTGGCCTCGCCCGCCACCCGCAAACCGGTCCTTGCTATGCTGCGCGTCCCGCGCCTCTCGCGCGGGAGCGGCCACTCGAAGAACGTCAGGTCCGTCCCGGGCGAGCCGCGCCCGTCGGCATAGAAGAGATGATAGGCCGAGACGTCGTCCTGGTTCACGGTCTTTTTCACCAGGCGCATGCCCAGGGTCTGCGTGTAAAATGCATGGTTCGCGATCGCATTGCCGGTGACGGCCGTCACGTGGTGAATCCCGTGTAGTTGCATCCCGGGACGGTAGCCAGAATCCGCGATTCGTCCAGAGGCGGGCCGCGCTGGTCCTGGGTCCATTTGACTGAAAACAGGGACGCCCGGCTCGGGCGTCCGGGCCTACGAATGGGCCTGAGGTATTCCCGGACGGGCGGGCCGCCCGTCCCTACCTCGAAAGGCATGCCTGATTAAGCTTGTTCAAATGGACCCAGGATCGCCCCGCCACCGGGATTGCATTATGGGTGAAGGGGCGGCAAACCTGCCCCCCGACACCATGACCTCCCCCGTCCCACCGCGGATGAACGTCCACAAGCTGGCCCGCCTGGCCCTGTTCGGCTTTCTCCTCACCTTCATCATCGCCCGGATCTGCGTCCTGCTGATCATGTCCCGGCGGATCCCCAACCTGTACTTTTTCATGAGCGGAACGCATGTGCATCACCTCAACTACGGCATCTTCCTGCTGGCTGCCGTGGCCGGGTACAGCGTATTCCGAAGGCCGGTGGGCCGGGCCGCGGAGATGACCGCACTCTTGTATGGGTTGGCGATGGCGCTCACCTTCGACGAGTTCGGAATGTGGCTCCACCTGGGCGGCAGTTATTGGCAGCGGACCAGCGTCGACGCCGTCATTATTGTCGCGGCAGCTTTCGCGCTCTGCGCGTATGTGCGGTCGCTCGAGCGGTTCGAGGCCAGGCATCGGGTGGGCACGCTGATCCTTGTGCTGGCGCTGGTCGGATTCGGCTTTGTTGCCGTCAACGCGTCCCGGCGGCTTTCCCAGGTCGTGGGCCCAAGGCTCCATGAACTCGAGGAGTCGTCGTCGCCCTGATTGTCAGCGGGCCGCCCAGGCCAGCCCGCGCAGCGTCAACTCCAGCTGTTCGGGGACGTCGACAAATTCCTGCACCTGGTGCCCGAGCGCGGAGTAAAAGACGCGGCCCAGGCCGTGGCGCTTCTTCCAGACGACCGGGACGACGACTCCGTCGATCCATGGCGCGCTCCTGGAAACGAAGACGCTGGTCGCGAGCACCTCGTTGAGCGGATCCACGAGCATGTAGTACTGCTCGCTGCGCACGTCGAAGTCGGGGAGCCCCGCGACGATGGGGTCGGCGGGCAACGCGATGTTCACCCGGTAGTCCTTGATGTTGTCCGGGTGCGAGACGAACTGCCCCCCCACCATCCATTGGAATCCGATCGCCCCGCGAAAAGAGTCTCCCATGCCCCCGTGGAATCCGCCGATTCCCACTCCCGACTGCACCGCCGCGACCAGGTTCCGCTCCTGCGCCTCGGTGATGCTTCCCATCGTCCAAAGCGGCACAATCAGGTCAAATCCATCCAGGAACACAGGGTCGTCCAGGCACGCCAGGGAGTCCCGAAGTTCCACCGAGAACCCCCGCTCCCCGAGCCTGTCGGCGAAGAACGCCGCGCACTCCCGGGGCTGGTGCCCGGCCCAACCGCCGAAAAAAATGAGGGCTCGCTTCATGGATGGCCAGCGGGACGCAGGCCTATCCAATCAGCGTTTCGTCGCTTGGCAACCTGGCTATTTCACGCGAAATCGCCCGGATCTCGGCCTTGCGATCGTACCTTCCCTTTGCCGCCAGCGGCACAAACAGGAACTTGGCCACGCCAGTGAGGAAAAACATCGGCAC
>CAZGOX010000233.1:0-4492 GCA_964527955.1 uncultured Opitutaceae bacterium
GGCTCTGGAACGGCATGTTGAAGGAGCTCATCAGCGGGATGTAGATCGCCGACGAGGCCAGCATGAACCAGAAGTAGTTGGAAATGTCGTAACTCCATTTCCAGAGATGCAGATGCGTGCTTCCCCAGCCGGCCGACACGGCGAGAAGGAACGGCAGTCCGATCCCAGCCAGCATGCCGCCAATCAACAGGTAGGGCCGCCTGCGTCCCCAGCGCGAGCGGGTGTTGTCCGAGAGCCAGCCGAAGACGGGGTCGGATACGGCATCGAAAAGCCGGTTCAGCATCAGCGCCGAGCTCACGAGCACCGGCGACATGCCGAGAAAGATGTTGAAGATCGGAAACGCCAGGCCCGGGTACAGCCAATGGCCCCACATGTCGTGAAAGGTGCCGAGCCCGTAGGCCAGCTTCTGCTTGACCGGGACCTTGTCCTCGGGGGCCGTGTTTTGCGGGGTATGGGCGGGGGCGATCGGGGTATCAGCCATGGGGTGCTCCGCTTGATAAACGCAGGGCCCTTTTTGTCAATAATCTCTGCTTGCGTCGCTGTGCGAATCGCGCTCTGATCCGTCCAATTCTTCAATCATGGATACCATTTCTCGCGAAAATAACAGCGTGCTCCCGATTGCGGGCGTAATCCTCGGAGCCGTTGCGATCATCATTGGCGGCTACGCCGTCGTAAGCGCTTCCAAGCTACGGACCAAACTCGAGACCGACCAGGTCGAAATCGACAAGATCGAGGACCTCTCTTCGCAGGTAAGTTCCGCGGCCGCCGCGGCCGACAAGGCGGACAAGGATGTCGCCGCGTTTGGCCGCCAGACCCAGGATGCCTTCACCGCGGTCGGCAACACGATCGGAACGATCCAGGCGTCGATTTCCAAGCTGGAGGAGTCCCAGAAGCGGCCCGCCGCCCACGGAGCGCATGGCGCGTCCACGGCCGTCGCCGGCCCTGGCGAGTACATCGTCAAGTCGGGGGACACGGGCCGCAAGATCGCCCACGCGAACGGTGTGACCGTCGCCGACCTGATCGCGGTCAATCCTGAGATTGACTGGAAGCACCTCAAGGTCGGACAGAAGGTCAAGCTTCCCGAGAAAAAGTGACCCCCTGACCGAAGGCGCGTGAATTTCAAGATGCCTCCCTGCCCGTTGTGGCACGGAGGCATTTTTATTTCATCAACATGAGCAAACTGGAAGGCGGCCCGGCGCGCTGGAAAATGGGCGAGGAGCACGCGCTCCTCAAGACCCGCGTGCTCGAGGTCTGGAGCCGTCACTATACGCACCCGGGTCGCGGCGCGGGGCGCGACTTCGTGGTGGTCAAGGCGCCCGATTGGATGAACGTCCTTGCGCTTACGCCCGACGGGAAGCTCGTGCTGGTGAGGCAGTTCAGGCATGGGATCGACGATCTTTCGCTGGAGGTTCCGGGCGGCGTGGTCGAGGCGGGCGAGGACCCGGTCGCAGCCGGCGTCCGCGAGCTCCAGGAGGAGACGGGATACGCCGGCCACGGCGCGCGCCTGCTGGCCTCGGTCCATCCCAACCCGGCGATCCAGAACAACCACTGCAAGGTGGTGCTTATCGAGGGAGCCGTTCCAAGCGGCACGACCGACTGGGACCCGGACGAGGAGATCGAAGTGGTGGTGCTGCCGGTTGAGGAGGTTCTCGCTGCGGCGCGTTCCGGCAAGATCACCCACAGCCTGACGCTGGTGAGTTTGTTTTTCCTGGAGGCGTTGAGGCATCCGTAGGGCAGCGAGCTTGCTCGCGCGATTGATTGGGAGCTTCGCGAAGTCCGATTGGCAACCCCCCATCTGAAGATTGTGTGCCAATTCGCCCAGCCCGGCGGGAATGGAATCTTTTGTTTGGCTGCTCCGCATGTAACCATGGCGGGTGAAGTGGATTCTTCGATTCCTAGTCTCCCCACTAGGCCCTAACGCGGAAGGCCCGCGCTCCGCAGCCTGCAATCTAACTCCTCAGCCCGCCGCGGCAGGGCAGGCACAATATCTTCAGATGGGGGGTTGCCATTCCGGACTTCGGCCATCTTCGGCTCTATCGATTCCCAAAAACCAAATCGAGGGTTAGAAAAAGGGCAACTGAGACACAGACCCACAGGAACGGCGCGAGCATCGCCAGAACAAGCGGGCCCTTTCCTGCCTTGCGCCTTGCACGCAAGGCGATCACTAGCGACCGGCCCCAAACGATAGGATAGAGGATGATTGAAAAAAGGATCAGGTATCGAAGACAGGCGTCAAATGATGATCGGAATGGCATATCAAACATGAACATCGATAAGAAAACCAGCACGGGCCAAGCGATGAGAACCAACCCGCTTAGCACAAAGGCTGGTACTAGCATTTTTCCGGCTCTCGCTGGCCGTTGAACGTCTGTCGTCACAGGGGTGATCGGATCCGCAGGAAAGTATTCGCGCATCGAAAAGACAAACCTCAATCTCGGTGCGGGCTGAGTGGCGTGGGCATACCTGGTTTGGAGAAGGTTGTTCGCCCGGGCCCGGCGGGCCCCGGGCGTAGCGACCGGACGACAAGAGCGAATTCTGCTGTAGTAGTGATGTGTCATTCAGTTCACAGTCTGAATGCCTTGGAGCTAGAGCTATCGGGATGAGCGGGTCGGCCGCAGAATGGCGTTTACCCGCCGGGACCGTGTCTTGAGGCGAACACACGACTCCAAACCAGGTCTACCCACACCACTCAGCCCGCAAATGCGGCTCGTCGGGACGACTCGCCCTATCTCCCAAACCACCGGAGCTGTTAAATGGACCCGAGACCCAGAATCGGCCATAGACGGGGGCGTTTGACTTAGCCTCGCGCAGGGGCTTTAGTCTGGGTCGACGGGAACTCCACCACCCGCCCTCCATGAACGCGCCCGTATTTGCAAACAGCCCAGACGCACTCGGCACTGCCGAGGGGGAGTGTCTGCCCGCGCCCCTGGAGGGGGAGATCCGCCGCATCTACGAGCGCAGCCCCTTGTACTCCAAGCGGTTCCCGCTTCATCCCAATGCGCTCCAGTGGTCGTGCTACCGCGAGATCCCCGCGCTTTCGAAGGGAGAAATCGTCGAGAAGGGCCACCAGGCGTTCTTTGCCGACTATCGCGAGATTGAGCGCGGCCTCGCGGAGAAGCGCTACGAGTACGAGGGGACCTCCGGGACCACAGCCGGGCCGATGACCGTGATCATGGAGGAGGGCTGGTGGGCCGCCCAGACCCTGCGGGCGTATCGGGCCTCCAGGATCCTGGCAAAGTTTGCGGACCGGCCGCACCGCAAGTGCGTGCTGGCCCCCGTGGGCTGCTCAAGCCACCTGTGCCCGTACGAGGACCATCCATTCCCCCACCGCTACATCGACGGGACCGTGTACCTGAACCTGACCAGCGACCCCTTTGTGTTCCCCGAGAAGGAGTGGGACCGGATCCTGATCGAGCTGCAGGCAACGCAGCCTCAGGTCCTTGAGGGCGAGCCGGTCTACCTGTCCCTGCTGGCGCGGGCGGCCCTCCACCGGCACGTCAAGGTGCCCAGCATCGAGGCCGTGATCCTGACCTATGGGAAAGCGAGCGCGCAGCACGGCAGGCGCATTGCGGAGGCTTTCCCTGCGCCCCAGGTCGACCTCTACGGATCAACGGAGGCCGGCTACATCTTTGTCGGTGAGGCCTTCAAGGACAACTCCCAGGCGATCGACGGCAACGCATTCATCGAGCTCGTGCCCTGGCGTACGGAGCTGCCGGACGTCTTTCAGATCCACGTGACCACCCGCGACCGCGAGGCGATGCCGCTCTTGCGCTACCATACGGGCGACATCGTCAGGAATATGCCCACCGGGTTCAGGATCCTCGGCCGCGAGCGCGACCTTTTCTTCAGGAAGGACGGCACCGTGGTCTCGGCGGAGGACATCGACGCCGCGATGCCCGCGACGTTCTCCTGCTGGCACTGGTCGCTCATCCAGGCAGGCGAAACCCGCTGGGATTTTCACTACGTGGCCGACGATACCGCGGACCACAAGGCCATCGAGACCGCGCTCGCGCGAGCTCTGGGCCCGGGCACCCGGGTGAGCGCGTTTCGGCGCAAGTCCCTTGCGCCGGCTGCGAGCGGAAAATTCGCGCTTCTCAAGCCGCTGGCGCGGTGACCTGGCGGCGGCGCCAGACCAGGTACCAGCCGACCATGATGGCGGCGAAGACCGCGCCATAGAAGGCAGGCTCCGGGGCCGCCGAGACGACAAACGCCTCGCCGTTCACCCCCACGAGGTCGATCCCGCCGGGGTCCGAAGAGGAATCGGTCGTGGCAGTCGGATAGTAGGTCGAATTTTGGTAATTGGTGCCACCGAGGTTGGCCAGCGTTGTGGTGTCGTCGGCGGCCATCACGGAATACCCGTAGATCGTGAGCCCGCTGGCGATTTGGGCGTTGGTGATGCCGAAATCGCTCAGCGTAAACACGACGCCTCCCATGCCCTGGCTCGCGGTTTCGCTGTCGGCGTTCCAATTGTCGTTCAGGTTGTTTCCCTGCC
>CAZGOX010000234.1:0-4484 GCA_964527955.1 uncultured Opitutaceae bacterium
GGGGCGGACCAATCAATCGTCCTTGGTCTTGAACTCAAGGAGGTGCCCGTCGGCCGCGACCTTGATCTCGATCTTCTTGCCATCGGCGCTCTTCGCCTTGGCTTCATAGACGACGACCCCGTCCTGTTTGCTCTCCGCGCTGACCACGGGAAATGGGACCCCGTTCGCCAGGTCGCTGATCGTCTTCTGGACGGCAGCGGGACAGTCGGCAAAGTTGAGACTGACCTCCTTTTTCTCCCCGCTGCAGCCAAGGACAACCAAAGTCAGCCCGGCTGCAAGTGCGAGCGCTCCCGACGAGGCCAAAAGTTTTTGTAAGCGCATGAGGGTATCTCCATTTACTGTCGTTGGGGCTGCCGGAAGGTTTCCGCCGCCGTTTCAGCAAGGTAGCACAGGCGACGATTCGGCCGCCATGGGGTGTTCAGGGTACCGTCCTGACAATCATGGCGGTGGCCATGGCTTGACCCTTGCGGACTGAAAAGGGGCTTGAGCCGGGATGCTTGGCCCAGTTCCATGGCCCCTCCATGGCGATTGCAGTGCATCAACAACCTGCAATCGCCCTGCTCCACGGGGTCGGAATCGAGGTGGGCGCGTTCAATCATCCATTTCCGCTCTCTCCCGGCGTCCAGGTGTCCTATCTGGATGTAATCACGCCACAACGGGCAAAGGAGCTCTTTCCGGAGATCGACGCCGCCGGGTTGGTGCGGGTGGACCGGATCGTTGACCTGGATGCAGACGGGCTTGGGTACCTAGGGGATTGTGCGCTCGATTTCGTCATCATGTCCCACGTCATTGAGCATCTGGCCAATCCGGTAAAAGCCATCAAGGAGGCCTTCCGCGTGCTCGCGATCGGCGGCCGCCTTTTGATCGTTGTGCCCGACCGGGATTTCACCTTCGACCGCTTGCGCGCGACCACGTCGTTTGAGCATCTATGGGACGATTACGTAAACGGGGTGACGGCGAGTACCGATGCCCATTACCTGGACTATCTCACGAGCGCGGGCCCGCACCATCTCTCGGAGCCGGCGGAAAGGCTTGCCGCAACGCTCCGCTGGGCCCGCGAGCGCCGGGAGCACTCCCATGTCTGGACATCCGATTCCTTCCGCGACTTTTTTGTCCGGGCCGTCGGCTCCCTGGGGTATCAGGCTGAACCGGCGTACGAATCGTTGAGCGCGGACAACAAGTTCGAGTACTTTGGCGTTTGGACGCGGCTACGCTAGCAGGGCCGCGCCCACAGAAGCCCTTCCTCCGCTCGGGCTTGTCTCATATTTTCCTGGCCACGACCGTGTTCACGCAGGCCAGCTCGATGTTCTTTTGCGCCGAAAGACTCGTCACCCAGTCCCGGTCGAGGTATCGGGCCGCGGGCTCCATGAATTCTTCGACGCGCATCCGCAGGAAGCGCTGCCTGACGTCGTCGGGCAATCCGGCAGCATAGCTGCTCAGCAGCCAGGTGAGCGCCCAGACCGGCAGGCCGTAGTGGGGTATGAATTCCCGCTCGATCCGGCAGGGGCCGGCAAAGAGGTTCTTCGCCCCCTCCATCGTCATGTTATAGTAGTGCGAAGGATAGCCATGGAAGGGGACCAGGAAGGGAGCGTCGGCGTAGATGATCCCGCCGGGCTTGGTCACGCGGACCATCTCGCGGGCGGCGGCGAACGGATCCTTCAGGTGCTCGAGCACGGCGCAGGAAATCACCATGGCGAACGTATTGTCGCCAAAGGGCAGTTGCTCGTTGACCGCAAGCACGTCGGTGCTCGGATAGGGGACGATCTCCAGGTTGATGACGTTTGGCCGAGTCGACGGCCGGTTGCCGGCGCCGCAATCGAGGACCAGATCGCCGCCGCAGCGATCGATCTCCGCCTGGACTCCCGGCGAGTACTCGAAGTCCGAGACCGCATCGGTGTCCCCGACGTTGAAGCGGTCCTTCAGCTCGGGCGTCAGAAAATCGAAGTGGAAGGGCGTTTCCCGGAAAGGCAGGTCCTGCCGCAAATGGGGCCTGATGCGGGCCAGCCGCGCCGCCTTGTCGGGTGGAGGGGCCACCGGAAGCAGCATCATCTCCAGGCGGTCCAACCCGGAGTCGGTCTCGCATTCAATCACGAGCCGTTGTCCCTGGATAAAGTCCGAGTCGAAGAATCCTCGGAATCCCGAGGTGTGGGCGTAGTCGGGGTGGGCAGCCCGGACATCCGAACGAGACTCCGGCGCGAGAATGCCGACGCTTTCGGCCGAACGGGCGCGAATCGGCCCGAGCGGCGCATCGCTCGCGACCCATCCCCGCACGAGAAACCTGCCTCCAATGGGTGCTTGAACGGGGCTGTCGAGATGAATCAAAACCGGTTTGGGCATGAAGGGGGGCGGCTCTGCGATCCCCGCCACTATCGGCGTCAAGAGGCCGCCAAGGCAACACCGGGTTCAAGAGGGAACACCCCGGAGCCCCGGGGTGTCGATACAAGCGCCGATGCATGCGACCAACCCCAACCTGGTCTGCCGCCTGTGCGGGCAGGAGCACGGGGAGGTCCGGCTTGCGCCGGGCGAGAGCGCACTGTGCGGGCGCTGCGGAGCAACGCTTGAGCGCCGGGGCCTCTTTGGCCCGGACGCGACGATGGCCTATGCGCTCACCGGCCTCATTTTCGCCGTGCCCGCGACCCTGCTGCCATTCATGACGGCGGAGAAGCTTGGCGACGAGAGGGTAGGCTTCCTGTTCACGGGCATGCTGTACATGTGGGACCACGGAATGGCGCTTGTCGCCGTTCCGGTCTTCCTGTTCGGGTACCTGCTGCCGGTCTTCCTGCTCGGCGCCCTTGGGGCCCTGATGGCTGGTGCGCGCCTGGGGCTGAGGCCCGCGCACGCCCGGGGACTGCACCAAGCCGCAAGGGTGGTCGTCCATTGGTCCATGCCGGAGGTGCAGGTGCTGGCCGTGCTCGTCGCCCTGATGAAACTGGGCTCGGTGGTCGATGTCGCGATTGGGCCCGGCTTTTGGTGCTACGCCGCGATGTCCGTCTTCCTTCTGTTCGCATGGCGCACCTTTGACCTCGCGCCTGCATGAGTGCTCCGTCCCAGGCTCAACGCTCGGCAGGGCTTTCGAACGCGGCGGCCCTGACCCTGGCCGCCGCGATCATGCTCGTGCCGGCCAACCTCCTTCCCGTCCTGTGCACGGAGACACCGGGGGACAATCGCACCGACACAATCTTCTCGGGCGTTGCGGAATTGTGGCGGCAGGACCTATGGGGCATCGCAGCCATCGTGTTCATGGCCAGCATCGTCGTGCCGGTCCTGAAGGTCGCCGGTCTCACCTGGCTCCTTTGGAGCGCGCATCGCGGAGTACCGAGGAGGCCCCGCAGGCTGACCAGGATCTACGCCGTCCTCGATTTCATCGGGCGCTGGTCGATGCTCGATGTCTTTCTCGTCACGTTCCTGTCTGGGCTGATCCAATTCAACGAGCTGTCGACCGTGAAGCCGCGCGTGGGAATCCTTGCCTTTGCGGCGGCCGTCATCCTCACCGTGCTGGCGACCCGGGCGCTCGATCCCCGGAGGTTCTGGCGGGAGCGTGAGCCTGCCTCCCTCACGCCATGAACACCCCGATGGCGCCAAAAGTTTCCCGGGTGTTCGCCCTGCCGCTCATCTGGATCGTGCCGCTGATCGCCCTGGGCGTCTGCGTCTGGATCGGCGTCGGCGAGCTTCGCAACAGGGGCCCCGAGATCTCCATCGAGTTCACCGATGGCACCGGAATTGAGGCCGGGAAGACCGTCCTCGAGTACAAGGGCGTCACGGTCGGCATGGTCAGCTCCGTGACCCTGAAACCGGACTTGAGCGGGGTCAGCGTTGGGTTGCGCCTCAACAGGAGCGCGGCCGTCTTCGCCAACGCAGGCTCCGAGTTTTGGGTCATCCATCCGGAGATCGGCTTTTCGGGCGTTCGGGGCCTGGACACGCTCCTCACGGGCTCGCGGCTGAATGCCCGGCCGGGCAGCGGACCCCGCACCCACGACTTCAAGGGACTGAACACTCCGCCCGCCGCGGAGACCCCGCCCAAGGGATGCAGCTATTTCTTGAAATGCGACCGGCTTGGATCCCTGACGGTGGGGGCGCCGGTCTTCTATCGCGAATTCAAGGTGGGAGAGGTGGAGGCGACGCGGCTGGCGGATGACTCTACCTCGGTCCTGGTGCGGATTCACATCGAGTCGCCCTACGTTGACCTTGTTCGGACGGGTACCCGGTTCTGGAACGCGGGCGGGTTTAATTTCAAGTTGGGCCTCTTCGGGGCCCAGTTCAGCGACACGTCGCTTGAGTCGCTGATCGCGGGCGGAGTCGCCTTTGCAACCCCCGACGGCGACGACCTTGGCATCCCGGCCCCCGATGGGACGGTTTTTCAACTAAGCCCCGATCCCGACAAGGCGTGGTTGCGCTGGGCGCCAAAGATTCAGATCGAGGCTCCCGAGGTGGTCACCAAGGCGCACGAACTGGCCAAGGTCCTGCCGGCGCTCATCAAGCACTGA
>CAZGOX010000235.1:0-4477 GCA_964527955.1 uncultured Opitutaceae bacterium
TTCAAATCCGCGACATACGGTGTCTTTTTGAAGACCTCGGCGACGTCGAACAGGTCGAACTTGATGCCGCATTCGTGCGCGATCGCCGGCAGATGCAGCGCGGCGTTGGTGGACCCGCCGGACGCGGCGACCACAGCCGCTGCATTCTCCAGCGCACGCCGGGTCACAATATCGCGCGGGCGAATCCCGGCCTTGATCAGGTCCATGATCTTTTCGCCCGCGGCCATGCAGAACTGTGCTTCGTCGAGGGATCCGAGGCGGTTTCTGCTCGCCGGCCTGATCTTGGTCGGGGCCGGGGCAGCGGCCTATTTTGTTTTACCCAACCCGCAAGGCCGGTGGCTCGGCGCCTTCCCGGCGGCCATCGGCTTGGCCATGCTGCTGTTCTGTTTTATCACCCGCGGCACCAATGGCCCCGGCACCCAAGGCCCGCCTTCCGGCGGCGGCCTCTCCTGAACGAATGCCGCCCCTGCGTGAATCCTCCGGATTCCGAGCTCATAGGCCGGGTGCTCAGCTCGGACGACCGCGCCGCTTTCGGGGAGCTTGTGTTCCGGCACCAGTCCCCCGTCCGGCGCTTCCTGCGCCACCTTTCTGGGGGAGACGCGGCACTTGCGGACGACCTGGCCCAGGAGACCTTTCTGCGGGCCTACCGGGGACTCGGGAGGTTCCGCGGGGACGCGAGTTTTCTCACGTGGATCCTCGGAATCGCCCACAACCAGTTCCGAAACGCGAGGAGGCGCCGCAAGGAGGTGGACTGGGAGGAGGCGGACGCGCCGGAGCCCTCGGAGCCGTCGGCCGCGCGGGCGGTGGAACTCCACGCCGACCTGTCCTCCGCCCTGAAAAGGCTCGATCCGGACGAACAAACGGCGCTGCATCTGTTCTATCACCAAGGGCTGACGCATCCGGAGATTTCCGCGGTGGCCGGATGGCCGCTGGGAACCGTGAAAACCCATCTCCACAGAGGTAAGGAAAAACTCAGAAGCCTTCTCGGCCCATGGAACCCACAGGCATGAATTCCAATGAACCCGCCGACGCCGGGCTGGAGGCCCTGCTGCGCAATTCGGCGCCTGCGCCACTCTCCGACAGCGGCTTCGCAAGCCGGGTCCTCGCGAGCCTCCCGCCCGCCCAAAGGATCCCTGCGGCCCCGTGGTGGCGGCTCCAGGTGGCCCTGATCGCCGTGGGCGCCGCAGCCGGCCTGGTTGCCGCCCTTTCCATGATTTCCAGCCTGGACGCGGGCATCAGCCTTGCAACCGGGACCTTGGGGAACGTCCTGTCCGAACCCGGTGCAATCCTGGCGCTTGGCGCCATTGCGGTGGTCTGGGCCCTGGCCTCCGGCGACGAGGCCGTCAACTGACGCGCCGGGTCAGGCGACCCGCTCGACAACGAGGACCGGGGGAGTCGGGCGCTTCGGGGCCAGGCGGTAGGCATTCTTGAAGTACTCAAGCGCCTGCTCCAGCTTGGCCTCGTCGTTGTAATGGATCATCATGAGCGGCTCGCCCTGCTTGACCTGGGTGCCGACCTTCTTGATTTCCGAGACTCCCACGGAGTGGTCGATCTTGTCGGAGGGATGGTCCCTGCCCGCGCCCAGCAGGTGGACGCCGTGGGCGATCATCGCCGCGTTGATCGTGTGCACGTAGCCGCGCTTCGGGGCGGGCAGCTTCCTGATGTGGCGTGCCTGCGGAAACTTTTCCGGGTGATCGATGTAGGAGACGTCGCCACCCTGGGTGCGGACTAGCTCCTTGAACTTGGCGAGCGCGCTCCCGTCGGTCAGGTGCCGCTGCACGGTCTGCTTTGCCGAAAGCGTGGAACCCGCGACGCCGGCAAGGCGGACGATCTCCATGCCCAGCTTGAGCACGAGCTCCTTCATGTCCTCGGGGCCCTCCCCCTTCAGGAGCTGGATGGCCTCCTTGATTTCCAGGGCCGTGCCGACCGTGTCGCCCAGGGGCTGGTTCATGTCGGTGACCAGCGCCACGCAGCGGCGCTTCATCGACCGGCCCACGCGGGTCATCGACCGGGCGAGCTGCTTTGCCTGCTCGAGGTCCTTGATGAAGGAGCCATTGCCCCACTTCACGTCGATCACCAGTCCCTCCGAGCCCTCGGCGAGCTTGCGGGAAAGCACGCTCCCCGCGATCAGCGGCAGGCTCGGGATGGTTCCGGTTTCCTTGCGCAGCTCGTAAAACTTGGCGTCAGCCGGGGCGAGGTCCTCGTTCTGGGCGATGATCGCGCCGCCTATCTTCGCAAGCTGGGCGGTGAATTGCTCGTTGCTCATCCGGCCCTTGAATCCGGGAATGGACGCCAGCTTCTCAAGGGTGTTGATCACGTACTCGTGCTCCACCCCGCACATCATCGGGACCACGACTCCCGAGGCCATGGCGAAGGGCACCAGCACCAGGGCCGTCTTGTCGCCGACGCCGCCGGTCGAGTACTTGTCGATCTTGGGCTTGGCGATGTGGGAGAGGTCGATGACCTCGCCGGAGAGCATCATTTCCTCGGTCAGGTCCGCGGTCTCCTGCGCGGACATCCCGGAAAAGTAAATCGCCATCGCCAGGGCCGCCAGCTGGTGCCTCGGCATCTCGCTGTCCAGCGTGCTGTCGATGATGTAGCGGATCTCCTCCTGCGTGAACTCCCCGCCGTCGCGCTTCTTCTCGATCAGGGCTAGGAAACTGGGCTTTACGAAACGCCGGGCCGGTATGTTGCGCTTGCTCGTCATGGGGTTGGAATGGAGGGGGAAAGGAACGGCCGTTGCCGGGAAAGTCTACGAGCCAAACACACCCCGGGAGAAAGTCGAGCCAAAACTGCACAGGTATCCGGAAGTTGGAGTCTGCCCCATTCCACGCTTGCGCGGGATGCGGGCCCAGCTGTGAAGTGGCCCCGTGCATCTCGGTTTCAATCTGGCCGCCGATCTCGACTCCGTGCTGTCCGCATCGGCCGCGGCCTCCGGGCTGGACCCGGCAAGGTTCGTGCCGGGCGTCCGGACGGCCGACGCCAAGCACGGAGACTTCCAGGCGAACGGCGTCCTGGCCTACGCAAAGGAGGCCCGGGCAAACCCTCGCGCCCTGGCGCTCCAGCTGGTCTCGTCGCTCCCGGCCGACGTTGCGGATTCCTTCGAGGTCTCCGTGGCCGGGCCGGGGTTCATCAACTTCACGATCAAGCCGGCGGCCCTGCTCGCCTGGCTGCGGGACCGTTCCTCTCCCGAGGCGCTGGCGGCCGACGCCGGGTCGGCACGGGCCGGCCAGACCTGGGTAGTCGACTACAGTTCCCCGAACACGGCAAAGCAGATGCACGTGGGGCACCTTCGGTCGGCCGTGATCGGCGAGGCCCTGTGCCGCCTCCAGGAGTTCTGCGGGGCGCGGGTCGTGCGCGACAACCACATTGGGGACTGGGGGACGCAGTTTGGAAAGCTGATCTGGGCCTACAAGCGCCACCTCGACCCGGCGGCGCTGGGCAGGGATCCCCTGGAGGAATTCGAGCGCCTGTACAAGGTCGGGCAGGCGGCGTCCGAGACCGATCCGGCGGCCCTGGAGTCGGCGCGCGCCGAGCTCGTCAAGCTGCAGTCCGGGGACGCCGAGAACAAAGCCATCTGGAAAAGGATCAACGAGGCGAGCCTCGAGGCCTTTGACGTCATCTACGGGCAGCTCGGCATCCGATTCGACGTCACGCTGGGCGAGAGCTTCTACAACGACCGCGTGGAAGCGGTCTATTCCGAGCTGACCCGCCTTGGCCTCGCCGTGGAGAGCGACGGGGCGCTCGTGGTGTTTCATCCCGAGCACCCCCGTTTCAAGACCCAGCCCCTGATCATCCGCAAGTCGGACGGGGCGGCCAACTACGCCTCCACGGACCTCGCCACGCTGGTCTACCGCGCGGGGCACTTTCACGCGACGGACGTCCTGTATGTCGTGGACAAGCGCCAGGGCGACCACTTCGAGCAGCTCTTCCTCACGGCGGAGAAATGGTTCGCGCTGGCCGGGCGGCCGCTGCCTCGCCTGGAGCATGTCGACTTCGGCTTTGTGGTCGGCGAGGACGGGCGGCCGCTCAAGACCCGAAGCGGCGAGAACATCAAGCTTCGCGAGCTGCTGGCCGAGGCCGTCGAGCGGGCCTTCGCGCTCGTCACCGCGAGAAGCCCGGACATGCCCGAGGCGGAGCGGCGCACCATCGCCTCGGTGGTCGGCGTCGGCTCCGTGCAGTACGCCGACCTCTCCCAAAACCGGTCGAGCGACTACGTCTTCGCCTGGGACAAGATGATATCCCTCGAAGGCAACACGGCCGCGTACCTGCTTTACGGCGTGGCCCGCATCCACTCGATCTTTCGCAAGCTGGGACTTTCGCCCGGCGACCCGGCGACCGAGGCCGCGGCCACACCCCCGGAAACGCCCGCCGAAATGGCGCTGGCGCGGCGCCTGGTGAAGCTCTCGGACACCGTGCGGCTGGCTTCCGACACCCTCCGCCCGCACTTCATCTGCCTTTACCTCTACGAGCTCAC
>CAZGOX010000236.1:0-4414 GCA_964527955.1 uncultured Opitutaceae bacterium
CGCTTTGTTCTACCATTGTAGGTCAGCGAGCTTGCTCGCGCCTCTCTGAGCGCGAGCAAGCTCGCTGACCTACGATGAATCCGGCGCCTTCCCTCGGACAAAACCACCTCCTTGACAGCGCCGACTCTGCGATGGTAGGCGAGCAGGAACGTATTCACCCCGCATGGACACAAATTCCAAATCCCCAAGTCCCACCCGCCTCCCCATTGTCGTCCTGACAGCCGCGTTGATCCTCGTGGCTGCCGTGGCGGTCGCATTTGCCCACCGCGACCATCGCCTCAAGTTCCAGCTGGGCCTCGCCAACACTGGCCTTGCTACAGCGCAGGCGGACTTGGCGACAGCCAAGTCGGACCTGGCCTCGGCCCAAGCCCAGGTCGCCCAGCTCCAGACCAAGCTGGACACGGCCAATGGGAGCGTGGCCCGCTACCAGGCCCAGGTCCAACAACTGGCGCGCATGTTCGGGCAGTCCCAGCGCCCCTACGGAAAGGGCCATCGGATCCCGGTATTCGCAGGCTTCTCCCGTGCGCCGGCACTGCCGGGACAGTCCGCGCCGACGGCCTTCAATCTTCGTGTGAGAAGCATGGTCGCAGGCCCGCTTCCGATCACGGTCAAGACGACCTCATCGGGAAAGGAAAAGACCGCCACCTACACCATCAGCCACTTCTGGACGGATCCCGATACGTTTGCGCCAGGAGACAAGATTGAGCTGTCAACCGAGGGATATCCCCCCATGCGCCTGACCGTTCCCGCGTTTCCGCCTCCTCCCCATCCCAAGGCCCAGGCAGCGAAGCCTTCCACGCCATAGCCGGCCGCCTTGGCAACCGGCCCTATGCCCCACCCCCGTCCGCCTACGGCCCGCCTGGGCCGGTATCGGTGGTTTGTGTGCTCGCTGCTCTTCTTGGCGACCACCATCAATTACGCGGACCGGCAGATCCTGTCCCTGATCAAGCCGATCCTCGACGAGAGGCTGCACTGGACCAACACGGACTTCGGCCTGGTGAATTCCGCGTTCCAGGGGGCCTATGCGGTCAGCCAGATGGCCTTTGGGTGGTTCATAGACACCTTCGGGACGAAGCTCGGCTACGCGATCTCCGTGGCGGCCTGGAGCCTTGCGGCGCTCGGCCAGGGCTTCGCCTCCAGTTTTCGCGGCTTCCTTCTTGGCGGGGCCGGCCTCGGTCTCTCCGAGGGCGGCAATTTCCCCGCGGGGCTCAAGTCCATCGCCCTTTGGTTTCCCCAGAGGGAACGGGCGCTGGCCACGACCTTCATGAACTGCGGGGCAAACTGCGGGGCCATGCTCGCCCCCCTGGTCGTCCCATGGATCGCGGTCAATTGGGGATGGCAGGCGACCTTCGGCGTGGCGGCGCTCGCCGGCGTCGTCTGGCTTGCTCTCTGGCTGCCCTTTTACCAAATCCCCGAAAAGTCCCCGCGCCTGAGCCCCGCGGAACTCGCGCACATCGAGGATGGCATCAGCCGAACCTCGACGGGTGATAAGATCCCCTGGGGCAGGCTTCTCACGTACCCGCAGACCTGGTCCTTCATCGTGGGAAAGTTCATCACGGACCCGACGTGGTGGTTTTTCCTGATCTGGCTTCCCGATTACTTCAACAAGTCGCGGGGCCTCAATATCAAGCAGAACTGGCCCCTCCTCGCCTCAATTTACGCCCTCGTTTCCATCCTGAGCCTCTCCGGCGGCTGGATCACCGGGAGCCTGATCAAGCGGGGATGGAGCATCACCCGGGCGCGCAAGACCGTCATGCTCGTCTCCGCCCTCCTTACGCTGCCGATCCTGCTGGTCGGGACGGCGGGCAACTGGACTGCGGTCCTCCTCCTGGGCCTCGCGTGCGGGGCCCACCAGACCTGGTCGGCCAACCTGTTCACCTCCGTATCCGACATGTTTCCGAAGAACGCGGTCGCCTCGGTCCTGGGCCTGGGCGGTCTCTTTGGCGCCTTCTGCGGGATGATCTTTCCGTTCTTTTGCGGCAGGCTGCTCGACGCCTTCAAGGCGTCCCACAACATCTCGGGGGGCTACGCGGTCCTCTTCGCGATCTGCACCTTCGGGTACCTGGCCGCGTTCGGGCTGAACCACCTGTTCGCCCGGAAGTTTGAGAAGATCGTTGTGTAGGCCGGCGAGCTTGCTCGCTGACCTACGGCCGAACAGACCCACCCGAAAAGAGGCATTTGAAAGGTAGGGACGGGCGTCCCCGCCCGTCCGGGAATGATTGAGGGCCGGTTCGCAGCCCCTAGGCCGGTCTTGAATTGGCCCATTTCGTCCGGGGTCTTGGAATGACCCTGGCGTTTGCCCGGACGCCCGGGCCGGGCGTCCCTACCGCGCGGGAGGCTGAATCCGCTTGTGCCGGAACACTCTCTCGCAGGTCGACTGTGTGAGGCTTGGCGAACGAAAAGCGACCGGAGGGAGGAAGTCACAGCCTCTCAATCCGACTCGCCACACCAAAGAAAAGCGCCCCCAGGTTTCCCCGGGGGCGCTTGCGACAATACCAGTCAGTCGTGATTAGTACCAGGTATCGTGATTAGAACTTGTAGGTCAGATCGACGTAGCCCATGCGACCGATGGCACCGTCATAGAAGCCGACGTCCGCATTCGTCTCATTCTCGGCATTCTTGGCCACAGGGGGATACTTGTTGAACACGTTGTTGACCCCGACGCGGGCGGTGAGACCGGTCAGGTAGTTGCCGATCCCGAAGTCGCCATCCTTGAAGGTGTAGGCAATCTCGGCGTCGAACTGCGAGTACGATCCGATGCTCTTCGGGTGCGCCACGGCGTTGGCGCCGCCCGAGCCGACATCGGCAACCGTCGGAACGAACGTGTGATTGATGGTCGCCTCCCACCCCTTGAGGCTCCAGTCGAGCGTGGTGAACAACCGGTACCGTGGAACGGTGCCCAAGCTCGTGGATACGTCGCCCAGGTAGCTGTAGTAGGGATTGGTGATCGTGTCGGAGTAGGTGTAGTCCGTGTAGATGACGGCGGACGACGTGAGATCGAACTTCCCGACGTTGGCGACCGTCCACTTGTACTCCGCCGTGGCGTCGATCCCCTTGGTCCAGGTGCCCCCTGTGTTCTGGGTGGGCACATCGAGCCAGACAACCGACTTCGGGTGCCCGCTGATCTGGCCGCCCGCAGTGCCGACCGGACCCGGACCGTTGGGTCCGCCAAAGTGCACAAACGAGGCGTAGGGCGAACCGGAGCCGAGATTCTCGACGCTCTGCACGATTGTCTGCTGGTCCACCGAGCCGGGCAAGCCAAGCTGGTGGGTCGAGAAATAATCAGCAGTCAGGGACAGGCCCTTGATTCCATCGGGATTAAAGGTCGCCCCGACGGTCCAGGTTGTCGCCGTGGACGGCTTGAGCAGCGGGTTGGAGCCGCCCTCCGAATTGAACTGAACCGGGCCGAGCGGCGTGGCGGTCCCAAACGGAGTATACGTGATGTCTTGGGACGAGCCCTCGTTCGTGGGGCCATACAGTGCATACATCACAGGAGCCACGAAGGACTTCCCGACGGTCGCGCGGAGCGTGAACTCGTCATTGAACGGCTGATACTTCAGGGAGATCTTCGGCACCTTGGAGGTGCCGACCGTGCCGCCGTAGTCCTCAACGCGGCCTGCGACGTCCACGCTGAGCGAGTAGCCCAACGGAACCCGGTAGCCCTTTCCGAAGATCGGAACCTGGACCTCTCCGAAGTAAGCCAAGTCCTCGCGGGACTTGTTGATCGGGAGAATGGACGGCGAGTTGAGCCAGCCGAAGTCCACCGTGTTGGCGTCCGCCCGGGCGCTGAGCACCTCGCGCGAGAAGTAGGATCCCAGCGCGAAGCTCACACCGCCCGCGGGCAGGGTCCACTGTGCCGGCGATCCGCGGAACACGAAGTTCACGTCGCTCAGGGTGCTGAGGCCGTTCATCGACGCCGTGCCGAGGATATTCCCCGGCAATATGCCCGGGGCCTGCACGGATGCGAACGGGTTGAGCGAGCCGTCGGCCAGCGCCGCAAAGAAGTTCGCCGCGTTGATCACGTTCTCGTTCGCGTAGTCGATCGAGTAACGGCTGATGCTGTTCGAGATCTCCCACGAGTAGTCGGTGCCAATCGTGCCCTTGAGCCCATTTGTGAAGTGGATGAGGGTCGAATCATCCGCAAAAATGCGCGGGTACTGAATGAAGCGCGAATGGACATCCACGCCGAAGCCGGCCGTTCCGTTCGCGCCCTGGTCCATCCAAGCCTGCGAGAAGGGGCTGCTCGGCGTCGTGTAGGAGATGTACTGCTCAGGCGGCTGGGGAGTGCCGCCGTTGTACCAGGCATCCGTGTAGGGGTCCGAAATGTACGGATACAGCGGCTGCGCGTTCAGCGTCGACCGGGTCTTGCTGTTCGAGTACATGAAGTCGCCAAAGTACTTCAGGCTGTCCCCAA
>CAZGOX010000237.1:0-4391 GCA_964527955.1 uncultured Opitutaceae bacterium
AGGCCGTGCGGGACGGGCAGACCAAGGTCGTCGAGTTCTCGAAGGGCCGGCTGAAAAAGGAGCACAAGGTGGCGAAGACGGACGAGCGCAACGGGACCATCATCGCGTTCACGCCAGACGAGGAGCTCTTTGGGGCGGGATGCCGCATCCGGCCCGAATTCGTCGAGGACATGCTCTGGAACTACGCCTTCCTCAACCGCGGCCTCACGCTTACCCTCAATGGCAAGCCCTTCAAGTCCGAGAACGGTCTATTGGACCTTCTGGAGAAGAACCTGAGCGGGGACCCCCTGTACCCGATCATCCACCTCGAGGGCGAGGACATCGAAATCGCGATGACCCACGGGTCGCACTACGGCGAGGAATACTACTCCTTTGTGAACGGGCAGCATACGACCATGGGGGGCACGCATCAGGCCGCCTTCCGCGAGGCCGTCGTCGAGACGCTGCGCAATTTCTACAAGAGGAACTTCGACGCGGCCGACATCCGCCAGTCGATCGTCGCGGCCGTGTCGCTGAGGGTGATCGAGCCCGTGTTCGAGTCCCAGACCAAGACGAAGCTGGGCTCGGCCGACATGGGTCCCGGGGGTCCGTCGGTGCGGGAATTCCTGGGCAAGTTTGTCCAGCAGAGCCTGGACACCTACCTGCACAAGCATCGGGAGACCGCCGACGCCCTGCTGGGAAGGATCCAGGAGAGCGAGCGCGAGAGAAAGGAGCTCGCCGGGATCCGGAGCCTGGCGCGCGAGCGCGGGAAGAAGGCATCCCTGCACAACCGCAAGCTGCGCGACTGCCGCCTCCACCTGGGCGACAAGGACGAGCGCTCCGAGGAGAGCACGCTCTTCATCGTGGAGGGCGACTCCGCGGCGGGGTCGCTCACGGCGTGCAGGGATGTGAAGACCCAGGCTGTCTTTGCGCTCAAGGGGAAGCCGCTCAACACGTTCGGCCTTTCCAAGAAGGTGATCTACGAGAACGAGGAGTTCCACCTGCTCCAGTCGGCGCTCGACGTCGAGGACGGGCTCGACGGCCTGCGCTACAACAGGATCGTGATCGCGACCGACGCGGACGTCGACGGCATGCACATCCGGCTCCTGCTGATCTCGTTTTTCCTGCAGTTCTTCCCGGACCTGATCGCCCGCGGGCATCTCCACATCCTGGAGACGCCGCTGTTCCGCGTGCGCAACCGGAGGGAGACCCGCTATTGCTATTCCGAGGCGGAGAAGAGGGCCGCCGTGGAGAAGATCGGGGCCGGGAGCGAGATCACCCGGTTCAAGGGCCTGGGGGAGATCTCGGCGGGGGAGTTCAAGGACTTCATCGGCGAAAACATCCGCCTCGAGCCGGTCTCCCTCAACCATCTCCATGACACCGACGCCCTGCTGTCGTTTTTCATGGGGAAGAACACGCCGGAGCGGCAGGAATTCATCATCGGGAATCTCAGGGTGGAGAAGGACCTGGTCGAGGCATGAGCGCCAAGCGAAAGACCCAGGCCGGGGTGGAGGCGCCGCTGGCCGCAAGCTTCAAGTCCTGGTTCCTCGAGTACGCCAGCTACGTGATCCTTGACCGCGCGGTGCCGCACCTCGACGACGGCCTGAAGCCGGTCCAGCGGAGGATCCTGCACACGCTTTGGGAGATGGACGACGGCCGCTTCCACAAGGTGGCCAACGTGGTCGGCGCCTGCATGCGCTACCATCCCCACGGCGACGCATCGATCGGCGCCGCCCTTGTTGGGATGGGACAGCGCGGGTTTCTCGTCGAGCCGCAGGGAAACTACGGCAACCTGCTCACCGGGGACGACCCCGCGGCTCCGCGCTACATCGAGGCGCAGCTCACGGCCTTCGCCCGCGAGGTGCTGTTCAACCCCAAGACGACGGCGTGGCAGCTGAGCTACGACGGGCGCAACCGCGAGCCGGTTACCCTGCCCGCGAAGTTCCCGGTGGGGCTCCTCGAGGGGGCCGAGGGGATCGCGGTCGGCCTGTCCACACGGATCCTGCCGCACAACTTCAACGACCTCTGCCGGGCCTGCATCAACCACCTCCAGGGGAAGCGGTTCCGGCTGTACCCGGATTTTCCGACGGGCGGCATCGCCGACTTTTCGGAGTACAACGACGGCGAGCGCGGCGGAAAGGTGAAGATCCGCGCCCGGATCGAGGCCCGGAGCAAGTACCTGCTGGCGGTCACCGAGCTTCCGCATGGGGTGACGACCGTCTCGCTGATCGAGTCGATCCTGGCCGCGAACGCCAAGGGCAGGATCAAGGTCAAGAGGGTGGACGACAACACCTCCGACCGCGTCGAGATCCTGGTCCACCTCCCGCCGGGTGGGACCCCGGAGCAGGTGATCCAGCAGCTCTACGTGTTCACGGACTGCCAGGTGGCGATTTCCCCGGCGGCCTGCGTCATCGCGGACGACAAGCCGGTGTTCCTGGGGGTCTCTGAGATCGTCCGGCGCAGCGCCGACCGGACCGTGCGGCTGCTCAAGCGGGAGCTCGAGGTGCGCCTGGGCGAGCTGGAGCAGCAGTGGCACAACGACTCGCTCGAGAGGATCTTCATTGAGGAGCGGATCTACCGGCGCATTGAGAAGTCGCAGACCTGGGACAGCGTGTTGCGGGAGATCCGCGAGGGGCTCAGGCCGTTCGCGAAGTCGCTCCGCAGGGCCGTCTCCGACGAGGACATCGTCCGCCTCACCGAGATCCGCATCAAGAGGATCTCCGCCTACAACCGCTTCCAGGCCGACGAGGCCATGAAGAAGACGGAGTCGGAGATCAAGGAGGTGAAGCACCACCTGAGGAACCTCACGGCCCATGCGGTCGCCTGGTTCGAGCGGCTGGCCGAGAAGTACGGCAAGAACCACAAGCGCCGCACGCAGTACGAGGACATCGAGCAGGTGAGCGCGGCCGAGGTGGTCACCGCGAACCAGCGGCTCTACGTGAACCGCGCGGAGGGATTTGTCGGGCTCAACTGGCGCCAGCACGAGTTCGTCCAGGAGTGCACCATCCTGGACGACGCCGTATGCTTCATGGCGGACGGCACGATGAAGGTCGCGAAGGTGGCGGACAAGGTGTTCATGGGCCGCGACATCATCCACTGCGCCGTCCTGCCCAAGGACGGCGACACCAGGTTCTACACGATGGTCTACCAGGACAAGGAGAGCGGCAAGGCGTTCGCCAAGCGCTTCCAGATCGGCGGTGTGACCCGCGACAAGCTGTACCCGCTCGTGAAATCGGATGGGTCCATGGTCGTGTACTTCGAGGCCAGCCCCACCGAGGCGGCGATGCCCCGGGCACTGCACATAGCGCTCGACGGGCGCAGCCGCGCCCGCGTCCGCGAATTCGACTTCGACCTGGCGCGGGTCCCGGTGAGCCACCGCGGCGCCAAGGGCCTCACCGTCACCAAGTGGCCCGTCAAGGCCGCCTCGCGGGTGGAATTGTAGGTCAGCGAGCTTGCTCGCGCCCCTCAGAGCGCGAGCAAGCTCGCTGACCTACGCCTCGCCGAGCCTTTTGTCCGGGACAAGGTAGTTTCTAACGTAGTCCCCGACCGCGTCGCCGAGCGGCGTGATCGGCCGCACGTACCCCGAGGCCCGCAGCTTCGAGATGTCCGCCTGCGTGAAGTACTGGTACTTGTCCCGCAGCTGCTCCGGAAGGTCGATGAACTCGATCTGCGGGGTGCGGCCGAGGGCGGAAAAGATGGCCCCGGTCAGCGCGAGCCAGGTTTTGGCCTGCCCAGAGCCCACATTGTAGAGGCCGCCCGCGGACGGGGCGCCCTCCGCGAAATGGAGCGTCATCTCCACAGCATCCTTCACGTAGAGAAAATCCCGCTTCTGCTCGCCGTCCCGGTACTCGGGCCTGAGGCTCCGGAAGAGGCGCACGCGCCCGGTCTCCAGGATCTGCCGGTAGGCCTTGTTCACCAGCGAGCGCATGTCGCCCTTGTGGTCCTCATTGGGGCCGAAGACATTGAAGTACTTGAGGCCGACGATGCTCCCGAGCCATCCCTCGCGCCTGGCGTGCAGGTCGAAGACGTGTTTCGACCTGCCGTACGGGTTGAGCGGCTCAAGGCCCTCCAGGTTGTCGTCCCGGTCGGCCATGCCCCGTGAGCCGTCGCCATAGGTCGCCGCCGAGGACGCGTAGATGAAGCGAGATCCCTTGGCGAGCGACCATTCCGCGAGTTCGCGGGTCCAGGCCGTGTTGTTGTCGGCGAGATAGGCGACGTTCTCCTCCGTGGTGGAGGAGCAGGCTCCCAGGTGAAACACCGTGGAAAAGCTCCCGAGCGAGCCGGGCGAGGCCGCGATGCGGGCCCGCAAGGCGTCGGCCTCCACGTACTCTGAAAACCGCAGGGGTGCGAGGTTGCGCCGCTTCTCCCCCCCTCCCATGAAGTCCGCCACCACGATGTCGCTGTGCCCGCGC
>CAZGOX010000238.1:0-4387 GCA_964527955.1 uncultured Opitutaceae bacterium
TGCGGGCGACAGGGAGACTGACAAAGCTCCGAAACGGCTCCGAGTGGTAGATGCGCTGAACCGCCTTCGCGTAGTCGCCGGGCTTGGCGAAGAAGATGTTGTCGACGAAAGTCTGCGGGTTCCGGTCGTACAAGGGGAACCAGGTCGACTGGACCTGCACCATGATCCTGTGCCCCGGAAGGAACACGTGGTTTGCGTGAGGAAGTGCGAAGCGATACTGGAGGGGGCGGCCCGGGACAAGCAGGGCGGGTCTCTCGAAGCTCTCCCGGTACCGGCCACGGAAGATATCCATGCCGACGGCGAGCTGGTAGCCGCCGAGCCCGGGCTGCGGCGGGTACTCCTCCGGATAGACGTCGATAAGCTTTACCACCCAGTCGCTGTCGGTTCCGCTGGTCGAGGCGAACAGGTTCAACTCCGGGGAGCCGGCGATCCGTAGTTGCTCGGTGAGGGGCCCGGTTGCGTACACCAGGACGTCGGGCCTGTCGGCAAAGGCCCGCTGGTCCGAGACAAGCCATGTCTTCCAGGCATCGCCGTCAGCAAATCGCACCGGCCGCGGAACATGGGGCACCGGCTTGGCCGGGTCCGAGACGTACTCCTCAAAGCCAGGCGCGGCCTCGCACGGGGCCGTGAACGTCAGCCTGGACTCGGGTCCGAGATACAGGGGCGCGTCTTCGACCACCCAGCCCGGATCGGCCACGGGCGGCCAGGCCGCGAAGCGGTCCCATCGGTTCTCCCCGGTATTGTAGACGAGGGCTCCCGGCGTGTCCGCCTTCGGGGCGCCGTCCTTCAGGTGCTGGTCGAAAAAGGGCCTGAGGACGTCCCTTCGGAACTGCAGCGCAGTGTCGCCATCGTACCTGAAAGGCCCGAGGGAGCTCCCATCCCTGTTCACCTGGCCGTGGCACCAGGGCCCGAGGGCGAGGAAGTTGCGATTGTTCGCGGCATCCTTGGGCTTCACAGCCAGATAGCATCGGACTGCGCCCCACATGTCCTCCTGGTCCCAGAGGCCGTTGACCCACAAGGTCGGGACCGTGAGCGCCTTGGTCGCGAGCAAACGGTCGAGCGCCTGGCCCTGCCACGTGGGGTCGTAGGCGGGATGTTCGTTGAGTTTCCGCCAGAATGGAAGCTGGTCGAGGCCCGCCGCGCGGGCGAATTCCCCGGCCGATCCGGCCCGGCGGAAGTTTTCGTAGTCGTCATGGCCCTGGCGGATTATGCCGTCTCCCCCACCCTTGCCCGAAGTCATGCTCGCCACGGTGTCGAGGTTCACCTGCCGGAAGGCGCCATTGTGAAACCAGTCGTCCCCCATCCAGCCGTCGACCAGCGGGCTCTCCGGCGCCGCCACCCTTAGCGCCGGGTGCGGATCCAGCAGGGCCATGACGACCGTGAATCCCTCGTACGAGGAGCCGATCATGCCGACCCGGCCGTTCGACTCGGGAACGTTCCTGGAGAGCCAGTCGACGGTGTCCCAGGCGTCCGTCGTGTGATCGACGGAACTGGGGTTGAGAGGCCCGCGCACCGGGCGGGTCACAAGGTACCCGCCCTCCGAGCCGTACTTGCCGCGGACGTCCTGGAATACCCGGATGTAGCCGCCGGCGACGAACACATCATCCCCCTGCGGAAGGTTTCCCTGCAGGGACGGCGAAGGGGCGCGCGTCGTGCGGCGCAAAGCCCCGAAGGGCGTCCTCGTCAGCAGCACCGGGGCGTTTTGCGCATTGCGCGGGACCAAGATCACGGTGTGAAGCCTGACGCCGTCCCGCATCGGGATCATTTCGATGCGCCGGGTGAAGTCCCATGAATCGGTTGGAACCGCAAAGTCGGGCGGGATGTCCGAAGCCTCATCCATGCTGCGCGGTTCGGGGTTCAAGGCCCGGAATCCAAGGTCGCATTCATGCCAACTTCAACCTCCAATGCCTGCTTGACCGGCCCTCAAGAAGGCCCTTAAGCCCCTCCCCCTTCGATTGAAATTTCTCCAAATCGCACTCAACTGCATCTCCCTGGCGCTTCTCGTGGTGGCCATCGTTGTCGTGGTCGCGCTGATGCCGAGCGTCCAGACGTGGTGGGTCCAGAGCCAGCTCACAGGCCAGCCGGATGTCCACGGCACCGTGGACGGCGTTTCGGCGAGGTTCGGCAAGGTCGAAATCATAAACCTGCACCTCAATTACCAGGGTGCGAAGCTGACCCTGCCCGGGCTGGAGGCGGGAATCCCCCTCTCGAAGTCGGCCTGGACCCGGTCCTTCAAGGTGAAGAGTCTTGTCGCCAAGGGTTGGACGCTCGACTTGACGCACTACAACGACGCGGCTGTTGCCCCCGCGCAGGCCGCAACGGCGGCGCAGCCGAACGAAGGGTCCCAGGCGACGTCTGCCCCGGCCGAAGAGGGCTCCCCCTCGCTGGCGGTGACACAGGCGCTCGCCGGGTTGCTCGCGAAGTGGGAACTGCCCTGCGAGGCGACCGTGGACGGGGTCGACCTCGAGGGGAACGTGCTGATGGCCGCGCCGCCCGGGGAAGCGCCAGCCCGGATCCATGTGGTCGTCTCCGGCGGGGGAATGGCCGCGGGACGCGAGGGGAGCTTTGCCATCGATCTTGCCGACTACGATCCGCGGCTCCCTGCGGATGTCGTCATGGCTCATGGAACCCTGACGATCGCCATGGACACACCCCGGACCATCAGCAAGGTCGGCCTGAAGGCCGACTTGTCGACCCGTGGTGGCTCCCTTCCGGAGAACCTGTCCCTGGCGGCGGACGCATCGGCGACGCGGGAACAGGGGGCGCAGGTTTTTCGGGTGGCCCTGACCCGGGCCGGCCACCCCACCGCGAGCGTCCTTGCCCGGCTTGGCGATTCGACGGGGAAGATTGCCGGAAGCTGGAGCGTGGACGTCAAGGACTCCGACCTGGCGTTGTTCACGCCCAACGCAACCCTTCCCCCGCTCGAGGCTTCCGGGGAGGGATCCTTTGACGCGGACGCCGGATTTGGACGGACCCGTGTGGTCGGCCACCTGCACACCGTGGCGAGTCATCTTGGGGTGCTCGCGGCCCCGCTGGACTCGCTTGGAACCGTGGCTATGGATTCCCAGTTCGATTTGACCCAAAGCGGGTCGAAGATCCGGTTCGACCAATGCAGCGTCGCACTCGGCGGAGCACATCCCACCGTGGCCGCGAAGTTGGTTCAGCCATTCTCGGCCGACGAGTCGACCGGCAGGCTGACGCTCGACAACCCGGACGGCGATTGGGTCGAGGCGTCGGCCACGCGGGTCCCACTTGCATGGCTGACGGGGCTGCTGGGAAAGTTGTCCTTTGCGGGGGGGGAGGCGACGGGAACCTTCCTCATCAAGCAGTCCACGGGAGGGTACACCTTCCATCCTGAAGGGATGCTGGCGGCATCGGGCGTGTACGCCCAGGTATCAGGCCGGACGGTCCTGCGCGGCGCCGATCTCTCGGCATCCGTGATCGCCTCGTACGACAGCAAGGGATGGCAGGCGGACTTCTCGCCGCTGGCTGTGTCCGGCGCCGGCCGGGAACTCGTGACGTTTCGTGGAAAGGCATCCGAACCCACGGGCGAGGACCAACAAGTGACGATCGCGGGGACCTGGGGCGCAAACCCGGAAGCGATCGCGGCGGGGCCGACCATTCCGGGGTTCGGATGGGTCCGCGGGAAAACGGCCTCGGGCGACATCACGGCCACGGTAAGCTCGTGGGGGGAACTGGACACGAAGTTTGTCCTGGGGGACGTCGTGCCGGGCACGTCGATTTCCGGAACCGGTCACGCGGACATCGGCCTCGATGGATCGGTGTCCTTCCTGCTCCCGGTCAAGGTAACATCGGGGAAGGATGTCTCGGACCTTGACGCCGAGGGGGAATGGACCGCGGACGCGGCGGGACCGCACGTGGAGGCCAAGCTGGCGGGCCAACTTGTGCTGCTGGATCACCTGCGGCTGCTGGCGGGCCCCGTGGCCGCGGCCTTGGGCGGCACGCCGTTCGGTGGCGGCGGCCCGGATCGCATTCCGTTCTGGGGAAACTGGAGCGGTAGGGTGGCGGTCGACATCGACCACCTGAAGGCCCTGGACCACGACTTCACGGAGGCGACGGGGCGGCTCGACTGGAACCAGGGGGCCCTTCACCTGAAGAATGGACGGGCGGTTTATGCGCGACACAACCTGGCAAAGCTCGAGGGATCGCTTTCGTTCGATCCGGCGGCGCCGCAACCGTACGGCTTCGACGCAACGGCCGAGGCCAGCGACTTTGACGCTTCGAAGTATTTCCGGGATCCGCAGTTTGGCAGCGAACCCTTCGTCGACGGGCACTTTTCAGTCTCGGCGACAAGCACCGGAAAGGGAGGGAATCTGGGCGAGCTCAGGGCCGGTGCCCGGAATGTGCTCCTGTTGCACAGCACGGG
>CAZGOX010000239.1:0-1229 GCA_964527955.1 uncultured Opitutaceae bacterium
ACGCCGGCCGGTCCTCGTGGAAGAGATAGGTCTCAAAGAGGGTGAGGGGAAGGCGCCGCATTTCATTGTCATTCTGAGCGAAGCCCTTCGACAGGCCGAGGGCTGAGCGAAGAATCCACTTGGCTGGTGCTGATTCAATCCAAATGGATTCTTCGCTTCGCTCAGAATGACAAAGGAGTGAGCTGGCGCGGTTTGGTTTGGGCCCGGGACAGGTCCTCGGAGGTCGACTGTGTGAGGCCTAGCGAACGAAAAGCGACCGGAGAGGACCTGTCCCGGGCCCAAATTAAACCGCGCCACCGCCTCCAACATGTTGCAGGCGGCCCGTTATCGCGTATCCCTATCTCCCGAATGCCCATTTCCCCCAGCGATTCGTTCGGCCGCCCGCTCCGGGACCTGCGCATTTCCGTGACGGACCGCTGCAACTTCCGATGCCCCTACTGCATGCCAAAGGAGATCTTTGGGCCCGGGTACCCGTTCCTGCACGCGCCCCAGCTCATGGCCGACGGCGAGCTCGTGAGGATCGCGCGCGCATTCGTGGCCCTGGGGGTCGAGAAAGTGAGGCTGACCGGGGGCGAGCCCCTGTTGCGGCCGGACGTTCCGGAGCTGGTGCGCAAGCTCAAGCAGGAGCTGCGGGTTCCCGTCGTCGCCCTGACCACTAACGGCTGGCTCCTGGAAAAGGCCGCGCCCGCCCTGCGCGAGGCCGGGCTGGACCGCCTCAATGTCTCGGTCGATTCCCTCGACGACGCCGTCGCCGGCCGCATGAACGGACAGGGTTTCAAGACGACGCGCGTGCTGCGCGGCATCGACGACGCCGCCGCCCTCGGCTTTCCCATCAAGGTCAACTGCGTGCTCCAGCGCGGCGTCAATGACCACGAGATCATCCCCCTGTGCGAGTATTTCCGCGATCGGGGACACATCCTGCGCTTCATCGAGTTCATGGATGTGGGCAACACGAACCACTGGTCGGCGGCGCAAGTCGTTCCGGCCCGCGAAATCGTGGCCCGCATCGCCGCCATTTGGCCGCTGAAGCAGGTCGGCCCCGCGTACCGAGGGGAGGTGGCGGCCCGCTACCGCTATGCCGACGGAGCCGGGGAGATCGGGATCATCAGCTCGGTGACCGAGCCGTTCTGCGGCGACTGCCACCGGGCCAGGCTCTCGGCGGACGGCAAGCTGTACACCTGCCTCTTCGCCTCGCTGGGCTGGGATGTGCTCGGCTGCCTGAGGGCAGG
>CAZGOX010000239.1:1329-4386 GCA_964527955.1 uncultured Opitutaceae bacterium
CCTGACGTGTTGTCCCTGCCCGGTGTGGCCAGAAGCCCGGCGTCGGGTCCGCTGGAGAGCTGGACCGGCAGCAGCCGGGCGAGAGTGGGATTGGACAACACCCGTGCGGCAATCGCGGCGAGGATCGGAAGTTCGGGGGCGAGCCCGCTCGCGTGCGCCAGCGCGGGCAGCACATAACGGTGCAGGCAGGTGTAGGCGGAGACCGGGTTTCCCGGCAGCGCAAAGACAGGAGTCTGCCGCTGGCTGATCCCGAACCAGAACGGCTTGCCCGGCCTCTGGTCGACCCCCTTGATGATCCTGCGCACTCCCTGGCGGTCCAACTCGGCGGGCAGGAAGTCGAACTTCCCCTTGGAAACCCCGCCGGTGATCAGCACCACGTCAAATTCCGCCATGATGTGCCAGAGCAGGTGCTCGATCTCGGGCTGCATGTCGCGCAGGTGAAACCGCTCAACCCGGGGATAGCCGGCGGCCATCAGCGCGGCGCGGAGCGCGTAGTCGTTGCTCCGCCGGATCTGGTGCGGGGCGACCACCGCATCCACGTCCACCAGTTCGTCTCCAGTCGCGACGACGGCGATCCTGGGGGAAGCGCTCACCGTCAGTGAGGAATACCCGCACGCTGCGGCGACGGCTATCTCGCGGCCCGTGATTCGCGTGCCGTACCCCACGACCCTCGCGCCTGCAGCATGGTCGCTCCCGCGCCTGTGGACGGCGTGTCCGGCCTCGACGACAATCCCCTGGGAGATGGTCACGACCGCCCCGTCGCGAACCGTGTCCTCGTAGGGCACGACGCAATCTGCGCCCTCCGGGAGCACGGCCCCCGTCATGATCTCGATGCAGGCATTGGTCCCCTGGCCCAACGTTCCCGGCCTCATTCCCGCGGCCTGCACCGAGGCGACCCGGAACTCGCGCATGCCCGCCGCCAGTGCGGAGGAGCGAAGGGCATAGCCGTCCATGGTCACCCGGTCGAAGGGGGGAAGGTCGCGGTCCGCGCAGAGGTCGGCCCGGAGCACACGCCCGTGCGCCTCCGCCAGGGCGCAGTCCTCCCTGGGCAGCGCGGGCATGCTCCCAAGGATCAGCTTCTCCGCGTCGGCCGGTGTTGGCATGTCACGCGCGGGGTTCGCCGGTCGCAGAGTTGACCCAGCCCGAGGAGCCATCCGCGTAGTGCTCCCGCTTCCACACCGGCACGCGCTTCTTCAATTCGTCGATGACATAGCGGCAGGCGTCAAACGCCGCACTCCTGTGCGCGGCGGTCACCCCCACCCAGACGGCCAGGTCGCCGGGCGCCAGCGCCCCCGTTCGCTGCGCGCAGGCAGCCGAGAGGATCGGAAACTTCGCCCTGGCCTCGGCGAGGATCCGTTCCCCCTCCTTCTCGGCCAGCGGCGTGTACGCCTCGTAGTCAAGCGAGAGGACAGACCTGCCGTCGTTCACATTGCGGACCCGGCCCTCAAACGATGCAAACGCCCCGGCGCCGTCGTCCTTCAGGGCGCACCGGAGCTGCGCGGGGTCAAGAGCGGTGTCAAGGATGCTGAACACGGCTTGAATGGATCATCCGCCCGCCACGGGGGGCAGGAAGGCGACGGCATCGCCGTCGCGGAGCGCAGCGCTCCACGGCACAAATTCCTCGTTCACCGCGGCGCGCAGGTACTCCCCGGGCAGCGTGAAGCCGTGCCGTTCGCGGAGCTCGGCATACAGCTCTGCCGCGGTCTTGGCCCCTGTGGACAGCCTTTCCTCGGCGAGGCCGCGCTGCTCGCGCAGCACCGCGAAGTACTGGATTCGCAGGTTCATCCCTGTGCGGAATAATCGCTCTTTCCGCCCGTCTTCTCAAGCAGCCGCACGGTCTTGATGATGATGTCGTGGCTGACCGACTTGCCCATGTCGTAGAGGGTCAGCGCGGCCACGGTCGCGCCGGTGAGGGCCTCCATCTCCACGCCGGTCTTTGCCTCGGTCCTCACGCGGCAGTGGACCTCGACCTCGGCCGACCCGTCCGCCAACGGCACGTGTCCCGTGATCTCAATCTTGCAGTCGTCCAGCGGGAGCGCGTGGCAGAGCGGGATCAGTTCGCTCGTTTTCTTCGCCCCCATCGTCCCCGCGAGGATCGCGGCCTGGAAGATCGGCCCCTTCTTGGTCGCAATCTCCCCCTCGCGGAGGAGCACCGCAAGTGCGGGCGGCAGGACGACCACCGCGACGGCGTGCGCCGTTCGCTTGGTCAACGGTTTGCCGCCCACGTCCACCATTTGGGGGCGGTTCCGCGCGTCAAGATGGCTGAACATGGCCGGAGTATCGCCGGGCCCCCCGGGCTTTCAATATTCAATCGCCGATTTTCCTCCCACGGGGTCATATCTTGACTCTTGACTGGGCGCTCGGAAAGAGGAGTGCCTTTTCGAAAGTAACTGCTACGCAATTGATCGGAGTTGGGCTCCGAGTGCTCAGTCAAGAGTCAAGATATGACCCCGTGGAGCCGGACTCATCCCTTGAGCGCGCCGGCCGCCACACCCTGCACGATGCGGCGCTGGAGGGCAAGGTACACGAGCAGGATCGGGACGGTCACGATGACAAGCCCGGCGAACAGCATGCCGTAGTCGGAGCGGAACTGCGCCGTCACCGAGAGGTTCGCCAGGCCAAGCGGCAGCGTGCGGGCCTTGCCGGCGGGATCCGCGCCCGCCAGCATGAAGGCGTAGAAGTATTCCTTCCATACCCCGATGAACTGGAAGATCGCCACGGTGATGAGTCCCGGCTTTGCCAGCGGCAGCAGCACCCTCCGGAAGGCCGAGAACTCTCCGCAGCCGTCGATCACCGCGGCCTCGTACAGCGCCCTGGGGAGCGAGCGGAAGAACCCCGACAGGATGAAGATCGCGAACGGAAGGCCGTTCGCGGTGTATACCAGGATAAGCCCGAGCCGGGAGTTGAGCAGGTCGGCGGCGCGAAGCTCGAAGAACAGCGGCACGATCGCGAGCTGCGCCGGGATCATCAGCCCGGCCAGGAAAAGGCCGCGCACGGCCCGGCCGGCCGGGTGCCGGAAGCAGGCGAGGGCATAGGCCGCCATCGACCCCAGGGCTA
>CAZGOX010000240.1:0-4355 GCA_964527955.1 uncultured Opitutaceae bacterium
CAATCAGGATGTTGTCCCCAGTCCCCACAAAGGCCCGGGAGGAGAGGCTGGTCACGGAGCCGGGTGTGCCGCTAGTCTCCACAACGAGGTTGGCCGAGTCGGTGTAGTTCGAGCCACTGGAGTTTGTCACGACGCACGTGTAGGCTCCGGCATTGGCCGAGCCCACGTTGCTGAGCATGAGCTGTGGCCCCGTGGATCCGGACACACCTGCCCCATCGTACAGATTGCTCCCATTGAATTGCCACTGGTACGTCACCTCCCCTGCGGCCGCAGAGGTGAGCACCACCGTTGATCCGGTGTTTACCGTCTGACCCAGCGGCTCGGTGGTGATCAACGGGCTGTTGGGGGAGCTAACTTGTGCGACGGCATTGAGGACGGTCATCGATGCCGTCCCGTTCAAGACGGTCAATGCCAACAAGCTGTTGTTTGGAAGTGGGAGGATTCGAAGAGGGTACCCCGGTACACTTGCTGTGTTGCCCAGCAGGAAGCCCGCCCCGCTCCACTGTTGGACACCAGACCCCGTCCCCGAGAGGTTCAACGCGGTGAGCGTTGCTCCCAGCCAGGCTGCATCCACCAGTGAGTTCCCAAGGACGCCGACACGGGCCAGCGTCGACGAGTTGCACACGATCCCGCGGCCGTCGACGAGCAGGCCCCCGTCTCCCGAAAACCGGATTGGGCCCGGTTCAAACGTTTTTGCGCCGGGATTGATCTGCACATCCAAGGCCGACCCGAAAACACCAGCCTGCAATGGAAGCTCTTCCATCTCGCCCAATTGAAAGTCTGGAAAATCGTAAATCGCCTGTTGTCCTGTGTCCCAATAGGCATGGCCGGAATTGCCTACCACGGCATCCCGCTCATCAACGATGTTTCCGGCCGAGTCATACAAACACTTCGCCTCGCCCGAATCATTTACATCCTGGACATGGGAATAAAGCTGCGAGTCGGCAGCGGCAAAGTCGACCAGGTCGACCGCGGTGGTGGCAAATGCCGATTCGCTGTCTGAGACGGCGAGGTCGATCTTGGTTATCCTGTAGTCATTGTATGCGAGGTAAATGCGATTGAGGGTTGGCGAATAACTCATCGCCTTGGGCGTTCCCAGCAATGGTATGGACTTCGAATACTGGCGGGTGGACGGGTTCCAGACAAAGATGCATTGGTAGAGCCCGCTCAGGAGGTACAATTGACCATCCGTCCCCAAAAAGGCGTCGTCAGGCACAAAGTTGACCGAGGACGGCGAAACCGCGGTTGCGGGCACCCTGGGTGAGGCAACAAGCTGCGCCTCGGTCACCTGTTCCACACCGATCGACCCGCCAGTGACCGCGGGCGGGCTAAACCCGAAGAGGGTCGATCCATTGGGGAAAATTCTCATGGCGCCGCTTGGAAGCGAAACCCGCCCTACCTCGCCAAGGCTTTCCGGACTGAACAGCGTCACCTCTTTGCCGCGAACAACGGCCGGGCTCCCGTCCTCCAGAAAACAGAGATCGTCAAAGCCCGGGCCAAAAGAACCGGTCAGGGTCAGGGTCGATCCATCGTAAATGGCGCCGCTATTGTTTGCCACCCGCAGCCCCCCGGGCAGTACGTAGACTTTCGTCGCCACCGGATGAATACCCGGACTGTAGGGATCGCTGGCCAACGTCAGGCTTCCGCCATGGAGTTTGTACGAAACCAGCGACATGGGATCCTGCAGCGATACCTGCCCAAAGACCAGGCCAAGCTCATGTGAGACAGCCTCCTGGGGAAAGTAGGAGATATACAACGGGCCCCTGGTGTCGCTCACGGCCGCGTTGCTAATCCTGTCAATGCTCGTGAAGAGGCCACTAATCCCGTCCGTTGAGACAAGGTATGCGTAGGTGCTGTCCAGGAAGATCGAGGTCGTCGGAAACTGGGTGCCGGTGAGGGATGTTGCTGTGGAGAGGTCGGGCGCGTAAAGGGACGTAGCCTGCCCAAACGCGACATAGACGCCTTCTGTCGCCGGCAAGAACGCGGTCGGCGTTGCCGTCAGGGTTACCGGCGCGAGCCAGACCCCCGCATTCATGTCGTACCGGAGGATTTGCGCGGGTGACGCATAGAGGAAGTACACCACATTCCCCAGTTGCCTGGCATCCAGCCAGGCATTCGCATTTGCCGGATTCATTACGACGACAGTCTGAAAGTTCACTATAGCCGAGCCGCCGGGGTTAGTGGCCTCAAGAAGGTAATCCCCGGCATCCGAATAGGCAGTCGACTGAATCGATAAGCCCAACGATGTCGCCCCGAGAATGGGCTTTCCATTGTGGTACCATTGTAACGCATTCAAGGAGTCCCCGTATGAGCCGATCCTGACGGATGAGCCCAAGGCCACCTCCTGCACAACGTCCGACCCAATCCGCGTCGGCGGTGCAACCGGTGGAATACCTAGCGTGGCGGGAGCGCTCGTGATTGAGCCGACCAGATTCGTCACGATACACCTAAACTGGTCGCCGCCCATGGCGGTCGTGGCCGCGACCACCTGCAGGTTGTCGGTCGTTGAACCAACGAACGTGGAGTTGTCCGTCAGGACAATCCAGCCGGCTGAATCGACCCCGAGGACCTCCCACTGATAGGTGGTGGCGGAAAAACTGGCGGCTGAAACACCGAAGGACACACCCTGCCCCGCGGTCGTGGTTTGACTCGCGGGCTGGACTAGGATGCCTGGCGCGAGTTGGGACGGAGCTGCTAGTGACAGTGCCTGAATCAAGAGGCTGACATCCGGGGATCCAAGGCCAGTGCATTCGTCGAAGCCAGAACCTGCGACGAAATCTCCGTTATTGCCTGAAGTGATGTCCTGAAAACAAGGGCTTCCAACCAGCGGATAGATCTTTGGTTGGAGCAAGCCGATTGGACCCAGGTTTGCGGCCATCCGGGCCTGGTTGAAAAGTGCGCAATACCCGGCCCAGACTGGCGTGCTCCAGCTCGTGCCCCCGGTGTACTGCACACTCCCATTGAAGACCAGGAACGCAGCGTCATTCGGATCAGCGCTCGACGCCACGTCGGGCACAAGGCGGTTGGATCCGGTTGGAACACCCTCACCGACCTGCCAAACCGGCCGACCGATGTACTTGCTGGAGCCGCCGCCACTGGCGCCGCCATTGCTGTTCCAGACGGTCTCGCTATAACCGGGCTTCGAGGAAGAGGAATTGGCAGGCACGAGGGTTGTCCCCCCGACCCCGGTGACTGAAGAGTCGCTCGCAGGGTATTCGACCTGAATCGGATCCCTGCTCACGTAGCCTCCGGTGGTCGGATCCGGCCGCGAGCCCCCGTCGCCCGACGCAAAAAAGAGCGTGACCCCGGCGCTCGCGATGGTCGCAAGATATTGGGAGTCTGTCTTGACCTGACCCGACGTCATCTGGTCCTCGGTTGAACCATAGCTGACCGACACCTGATGCATTTGCGGCTCGGATGGCAGGTCACTTATGATCTTCTGGAACGCCTGGTCGCCATACTCATCGCTGTCCGCGGTTCCATACACCCGTATGGTTGCACCCGGCGCAACTGAGCTGCTCCATTCGGCATCCAGGGTTATTTCCTCCAGATCGTCCGAGGCTGGACTTGCCGAAGGTCCGGCACCGACCGTGACGTCGGTAACTGATGCCAATGACTGGGATATTCCGCAATCCTGCCAGAACGAGGTGAGGTCGCTGGATGCCGGGAAGGCGTATCCAATGATGCCTATCGTCTGCCCTGCCCCGGTGTCCGCAACCCCAGTTGCGTTATAGGCTGCGGCTAGATTGCCCGGCACATAAGGAGGATAGTTCCCTGTCTGGTCGGCGGGCTTGAGCCTGGAATGGTGGGACCGCAACCGCAGATGCGGCTGCAGGCCATTGATGCCTACCAGATTTGGAACGAGCTCTTGGGGCACGAAAGGCGCCGAGACGGCCGAAGTGTACTCTTTGCCACGATAGGCCACCCGGTCAAAACTCACCTGCATGGCATCGCGAATCTGACCGACCGACCCTTGGACAAAAAACGATAGGTGGTTGTCATAGCGGTTCGTCACCGTCAGCCCCAGTCCCTCGATCCAGGCGATCGCCGCCTCGTAGTCCGCATCCAGAGGGTAGTAGTTTGCTGCCATCTCGGCTGGGCTGATGATTTCCCCCTTGGCAATGCGGGCCTGCAGCTCGCCAATCTTCCTCATCTTGAGCGCGACCTCGAAGATCATCGGCGCCGCCAGCTCGGGGCCGGAAAGTGAGGTCCTGACAACAGTCGGCTTACCAGGGTCCAACGGGGAGGTCGGCGATGCGACGGCCGCGACGATTCGAACGCTGTCCGAAAGGATCGCCACCTGTCGCTGGGCCGCGCCAGCATCAAGGCCAGCATTCCAAAGCAACAGGCCCGCA
>CAZGOX010000241.1:0-4335 GCA_964527955.1 uncultured Opitutaceae bacterium
AGAAATCGAATATCGTCCCGCGCCCGTCGCGTTTTGAACCTGTCCCTTGGTGGTCTTGCTGCATAGTCTTATGACTATCACATCCCATTGTCTGCTTGTCTCAGCCCAACTTGCCGTTCTCCTTCTTTCGGCGGCCGGATGGGGATACTGGTTTTATGTGATTGCGGGAAGGCCTCCGCTCCGGACGGAGAATCTCACCCTGTGCGCCATGGGAGGACTCTGCGGCGGTTGGCTTGGATTGCAGGATTTGGTTTACGCGGGAGTCCGCCTCGCGTGGTCGAGCTGGTTTGCCGCAGGAATTGCCGGGTTGGGTTTGATTGGCATTCTTTGGGCGGCGGCCCGTGGCCGGCGAGCCCCTCGATTCTTCCGGCACATGGAGATTCTGGCCGCTGCGGGAGTGGCCCTCATTGTCTTTTATTTCCAGGGCAGTGGGGTCATATCCGCTGGCGCAAGGGACTATTATGGCTATGGCGAGTATGACCAGGTAAGTTATGTTCAATTGGGACAATTCCTCGTCGAGAAGCCCTTTGCCACCACTTATGCCGAAGTTGGGCTACACCCCTGGATCGTCAGGAGTCTCAAGACCAAGGGGTACCGCATTGGCCAAAGCGTGGCAAATGCTTACACTGGAGTCATCACCGGAACCGACACCGCCGGGGCATACGGATCGACCAGCGTGTTCTTTGTCGCGTTAATGGCATCGGCCGTATTTGCGCTGCTTCGAAGCTTTCCAGTTCCTACCAAGGCTGCCTTTTGGGGCGCGCTTTGGGCGGGATTCCTGCCCGGGATAACCCAAAACCATTTGGAGGGTTTTTTGTCGGAAACCAGCATTCTCTTTGTCCTACCATCGCTGGTCCTTGCAATGCACGTTGCCTGCCGCAGCTATCGTCTTGGGCTTGCTTCAGTCATTGTGCTACTGACGTTCTTGATGAGCGCTTTTAGCGAAATGCATATAATTGGCGTTGCTCTCGTCCTTGCCCTCGCCGCACTTCCTTTCTGCATCGCTTGGCGAAAGCGCAGCCTTTTGATTCTGGCTGCCATAGCGGGGCCGCCTTTGATCCTCGCTCCTTATGTAATGAATGCCCTCGGTTTCGTCACCGCCCAATACAGGACTGCGGGCAATCCGAACATTTTGATCGAGTGGGCTCCGTATTCCGGCACTTGGCGGGGTTGGAGCCAACTCTTCCTGGTCGCCCCCGCACACAACGAGGGACTAGTCCAAGGGCAGGTGCTTGCGGGTTTTGCGTTCTTGGCCCTGATTGGATTAGCAGTCCTGTCCCGGAGCCGTCATCGGCGCATTCAACTTGCCACCCCGGCGGTTGTTTTGGCCGGAGCCTTGATTGCACTCCTTTCGGCTCCCGCCCTCGCGAAGTATCCATTTGCAAAGCTCCTCGTCTGCTTTTCGCCGGTTGCCGTGGCGTATGCAGTCCTTGGGCTTTGCCGCCTGCAATTCTTGACATCGTGGTTTAAGCAGAGCCAGACGGTTAGTTTGCCCGGTCGGGTCTTGCGGACAATTGTGCCGCTCGCAGTCGCCGCACTCGCAGGGCTGGCAGCCTGGTCCTCCTCAACGAAGCTTGCCGTTGTGTACGACAACGGCTCCGGCTTGAGGACGGTGAACACGCCAAATTCCCGAGACGTCTACCGGGAACTGGATGCCCATCCTGAGCGGCGCTATCTGATGGAGGAAGGGCATCCCTTCCTCAACTCATGGTTTTGTTACCACGCGCGCCATTCCGAGGTATACACGCGCATGAACACAATATTCGGCGAGGATCTGCGTCCCCTTCAATACGCCTTCCAGCACGTGCCTCCACCGCCGACCGAGCTTTGGGCTGTTTCCAATGCTGGCGTCAAGAGAGTTCAGTAACATCCCTGAGCGGCTGGGATTCCCTCGAGCTGGATTCTGTAATTCATTACAGAAATCAGGACCCCTTGGATTGACCTTACCGGGTAGCGCAAAGAAGGATCGCCGGGCCGGCTCCGTTGGGAGTGTACTCCCGTCCGATCAATTCGATTCCGGTGTAACCCACCGCCCATAAGACCTCGAACATGGCTAATTGAGGGTCAACTTGGCAGTTTGGATTGACGGCGTCGCTGGCCGAGCTGGCCGAGGAGCAAGGCGAGCTTGCCGATGAGGTGGAATTATGTTTGATTGCGCCCATGAAGTTTACTGTGACGATTGACCGCGATGAGAGCGGGGCTTGGGTCGCCGAGTGCCCTGCGATCCCGGGCTGCGTTAGCCAGGGGGCGACCAAGCCAGAGGCGATCAAGAACGTCCGCGAAGCCATTGAGCTTTGTCTGGAGGTGCGCGCCGAGCGCGGCCTGCCGCTCACGATCGAGACGAAGCAGATCGAAGTGCCGGTCTGATGTCCGGCTTGCCCAGACTGAGCGGGCGCGCAGCCGTCAAAGCCTTCGTTCGGGGCGGATGGGAGTTGGCCCGGCAGAAGGGCAGCCACATGATCTTGGTGAAGGAGGGCAGTTGGGCGACACTCTCGGTGCCCGATCACCGCGAGCTTGCGCCAGGCACGTTGCGCAGCCTGATCCGGTCGAGCGGGCTCACGGTCGATCAGTTCTTGGCGCTGGCAAGGAAATAGGTTCAATCCGAACAATAGCGGCAACCAATAGCGCAGATCTGGCCATGCCGGTTGCGCTACAAATATAATATTAATCGCCAAGAAAGGCTTCTCGACGCAGCGGCCGGTTACGGCTTGCGGCTTACCCTCCGAACGCTTCAACCCAATGTCCCGCCCCTCAATGAGCTGTCTGCGGGCAACCAGGGTTCCCGGGCACGCATTCAAGGCAGCCCGGTTCATCTAGAACCCCATTAGAAACGCGACCTGTTGTGGCTATGTCTGCTGAGAGGCCGCCTTGGACGGGTAGCAGCGCAATCCCATTTGGGCCGGAAGTGACGATGCCTTGACTTTATTAGAATGTCAGACAGTTGTCTGTCATGAACACCAACACCCGCGACTTTTCCCGAAGATTCGCCCACTATCGCCGGGCAGCGGCCCGGGGAGAGGCGGTGCGCATTTCGGGGCCGGACGGCATCTTTGTCCTCACCCGCGAGGGCACCGGCGTGACCGGAGCCGACCTGCTCGCGAAGCTGGGCCGGCTCGGTCCGGGCAAGGGGTTGTTTTCGGAGGACGGCGCGGACAGGATCGAGGGGGAGGGGCGGACAAAAACGATAGCTCGTTCGCCCTGGGACAAGTGATCTACGACTCGACATTCTTTGTGGCGTTGGACCGGGAGCGCCGAAGAGGCCAAGAGGGCCCGGCCCACGCATTTCTTCGAACGCACTCCTCGGAGGAAGTTGAAATGAGCGTCATTACGAGGGGCGAACTTGCGAGGGGATTCCGCCGCCGGTCGGAATGGGAGGACTTTTGCGCCGGGTTCACCGTCCACCCACTGGGTGAGGATGTGCTCTGGAAGGCAGCCGAGTTATTTGAGGATTTGAGAAAGCGGGGCGAGCCGACGGGTGAAAACGATCTATGGATCGCGGCCACCGCGTTGGCTGGGGGGCGGACGTTGGTGACCGCGAACGTCAGGCATTTTCGAAAGATCCGTGGACTGCGTGTGTTGTCACACGTGGTGTGATTCCAGATTCCTGGATCAATCCGAATGGATCAGGTTGCAAAAGTTGACCTGAGGCGTGCCCAGGTCGAGTCGGAGTGCTCTTGGAGGCACCGGAGGAGGAAGCCGGGCCGGTTGCTATTATCCCTGCATGAGTGGACCCACGCACGCCCTCTCGCTTTACCTCGATACCTCGGTGATCGGCGGGTACTACGACGCCGCGTTCATGGCCGACACGCGCGCCCTTTGGCGGCTGAAGGAGGCGGACCGCTTCCGCTTCGTTTCCTCGTTCGTTGTCGACCGGGAAATTGCGAAAGCTCCCCAGCAGGTTCAGGAGCTCATGCGGAGCACGTTCGCGGGCGGTACGTTGCTGCCTTTTGGCCTCGAGGCAGATGAACTGGCGGCGGCGTACCTTGCGCAGAGAGTGGCGCCGCTCGACTACGAGGACGATGCCTACCACGTGGCGGTCTGCACGGTCGCCCGGCTCGATCACCTCGTCAGTTGGAACTTCAAGCACCTGGCGAACGTGCGGCGGGAAGCCGGCTTCAATGCCGTGAATCTCTAGCAAGGTTACCCGCCTGTGCGCATAGTGGCTCCAACCTTCCTCATCCATGGCCACGAAGAAAAAGAGCTTTGACGCGAACGCCACCAGCTTTCGGCGGCGCTTGCCCAGGTTGATGCCGCGGAGGTAGGCGGTTGTGCGCTGCATTAGGGGCGGTTCCTTCTTGAGTGAGGGGGGCCCGCGTTTCAGAATCACCCACTCGG
>CAZGOX010000242.1:0-2910 GCA_964527955.1 uncultured Opitutaceae bacterium
TCCCCCGAGGCCCCGGTCGTGCTCCTCAGGCGCCGTCCGGAAGCGGCGCTCGCGCCTTCGGTGGCGCCGGGCAACCCATGGGTGGGAGCCATCCTTCCCTACGCGCCGCTCCATGTGCTTCTTCTCGGGGCGTTTCCCCGGCCGGTCGTGGCGACGAGCGGCAACCTCTCCGAGGAGCCTCTGTGCACCGGCGACGAGGAGGCCCGGCTGCGCCTGCATGGAATCGCGGATGCCTTCCTGGTCCACGACCGGGCCATAGCCCACCCGGTGGATGACTCCGTGCTGCGGCTTTCAAGCGTCGGCCCGATCCGGCTGCGGCGGGCCCGCGGCTTCGCCCCGGGTTCCCTGTCGCTTCCAGGTTCCGTCGAGGGGCGCCTGCTCTGCGTCGGGGCCCAGATGAAGAGCACGGTGGCCGTGGCCGCGCGCGACCAGCTTGTGCTCAGCCCCCACATCGGAGACCTTGAATCCGCCCCCACTCGGGCGGCTTTTCGGCGCACCGTGGACATGCTCGCCGAGATTCACGGTTCTGAGTTCACCCAGGTCGCATGCGACCGCCACCCGGACTACGCATCCACGCACTACGCGATCGAGACGAGCCTTCCCTGCATCGCCGTGCAGCACCACCTGGCGCATATCCTCGCCTGCCTGCTGGAACACGGGCGGCCCGCCAGCGGGGTCCTGGGCATTGCGTGGGACGGCACGGGCTACGGGATGGACGGGACGGTCTGGGGCGGCGAATTCCTCCTGCTGCAGGGCGGGACGGCGCTCCGTTTTGCGCGACTGCGCCCGTTCTGCCTGCCCGGCGGAGACGCCGCGGCCCGCGACGGCCGGCGCGTCGCCCTGGGGCTGGCCCATGCCTGCGGGGATCCGGGCTTCGGCGCCCTTGCAGGTCGTCTCGGTTTTTCCGACGCCGATGCCGCGCTGCTCAAGGCCATGCTCGACCGGCATGTCCTCTCGCCGTCGTCCTCCAGCGCCGGCCGGCTTTTCGACGCGGTGGGGGCGCTGCTCGGGCTCCCATCCCGAAACAACTTCGAGGGCCAGGTGCCCTTGGCGCTTGAGTCTGCCGCCGCCAGCGCCTCCTCCAGCGCCCCCGCGCTCCCCTTCCCTCTCCGATCGCTTCCCCACGGCGCCGGAGCCACGGCAGAGCTGGACTGGCAGCCGCTGGTCGCCGCCCTTGAGGCGGGGCGCCTCGCGGGCCGGGAAACCTCCGGGCTCGCAGCTTCCTTCCATCGATCGCTTGCGCGCGGGATGGCGGCCGTCGCGCGCGAGGCCGGGGTCGGCGTCGTCGCGCTCGGCGGCGGCTGCTTTCAAAACGTCCTCCTCCTCGAACTCGCCACGGCTGAGCTCGAGGAGGCCGGCTTTGAGGTCCTGGCTCCCAGGGAGCTGCCTCCCAACGACGGGGCGATTGCCGCCGGTCAGGCCCTCGGCGCCCTTTGGAACCTGACCACCGTCCGGATGCCTTGACTTCCAATGTGCCTCGCAGTTCCAGGAAGGCTCCTCGACGTCCAGGGTGAAGACATCCTGGAGAGGCGGGGGCGCGTCAGCTTTGGCGGTGTGGTGAAGGAAGTCTGCCTGTCCTGCGTCCCGGAGGCCAAGGAAGGGGATTTCGTCCTGGTTCACGTCGGGGTCGCCATCAGTGTGATCGACGCAGAGGAGGCCGGGGAAGTCTTCCAGTACCTGCGCACCATGGGCGACCTCGCGGATCTTGCTGACGATCCGCCGGGATCCCCATGAAATACATCGACGAGTACCGCGACGCAGGGACGGTGGCCGACCTTGCCGCCGCGATCGCGCGGGCGGTCACACGCCCCTGGGCCGTCATGGAGATTTGCGGCGGGCAGACCCATGCCATCGTCAAGCACGGGCTGGACGAACTGCTTCCGAAGGGAGTCACCCTGGTGCACGGCCCCGGCTGCCCGGTATGCGTCACCCCGGCGGAAATGATCGACCAAGCCGTCGAATTGGCGCTTCGGCCGGGGGTCACCCTCTGTTCCTTTGGAGACATGATGAGGGTGCCCGGGACGGGGATTGATCTCCAGGCCGCCCGCGCCAGGGGCGGAAGCGTGCGCATGGTCTATTCGCCCCTCGATGCCGTCCGATTCGCGGGGGACCACCCGGAGAGGCAGGTGGTTTTCTTCGCCGTGGGCTTCGAGACCACGGCCCCGGCGAACGCCATGGCGGTGCTGCTCGCCGGGCGTCGGCGCCTCGCCAACTTTTCGCTCCTCGTCTCCCACGTGCTGGTGCCACCGGCCATGCGCGCCATCCTGGGCGCGCCGGACAACCTCGTGCAGGGGTTCCTGGCGGCGGGCCATGTGTGCGCGATCATGGGAACCGGGGAATACGAGCCCATAGCCAGGGAATTCAGGACTCCCATCGTGGTGACGGGATTCGAACCGGTCGACATCCTCAAGGGGCTGCACCGCTGCCTGCTCCAGCTCGAGGCCGGCGAGGCCTTGGTGGAGAACGCCTACGCGCGCGTCGTGCGGGCAGGGGGCAATTCCTCGGCGATTGCAATCATGGGCGACGTGTTCGAGGTCGTCGACCGGAACTGGCGGGGACTGGGAGCCATTCCCCGGAGCGGACTGGGGATTAGGGACCGGTACTCCGCCTTCGATGCGGCCCGCAAGTTCAACCTTGCCCCCCGTTTGGCGGCGCCTGTCGGCACCTGCATCAGCGGCGAGATTCTTCGCGGCCTGAAGAAGCCGCTGCAATGCCCGGCCTTCGGCACACTCTGCACGCCGGAGCGGCCGGCCGGGGCGCCCATGGTGTCCAGCGAAGGCGCCTGCGCCGCCTATTACAGGTACCGCCGAACCGCTAGCAGATCCTCGGAAGCTGTTCCCCGCTGAGCCTGGACAGGACCCTGTCCACGCCGGCCACCGTGCGCAGCGTCACCTCCCCGATCGGAGGACC
>CAZGOX010000242.1:3010-4309 GCA_964527955.1 uncultured Opitutaceae bacterium
GCCAGGACATCAAGCGCCCGGCCGGCCTCGGCCTCGGGCACGAGGCAGATGAACCTTCCCTCGTTGGCGACGTACATGGGGTCGAGCCCTAGGATTTCGCACGCCCCGCGGACGGGCTCCGAGACCGGCACGGCCCGTTCATGGATCGCAATGGCGAGCCCCCTCGCCTCGGCAAGCTCCACCAAGGCCGTCGCAAGCCCTCCCCTTGTGAGATCCCGCAGGCAGTGCACCGTCACCCCTCGGGACAGCAGCGCCATGACCGGCGTGACGAGCGGAGCGCAGTCGCTCTCGATCGGGCTCTCGAATTCCAGCCCCTCCCGCACCGCCATGACCGCCATTCCATGGCGGCCGATATCGCCGCTCAGGATCACGGCATCGCCCTCCTCGATCGCCGCGGGCCCGATGCTGAGCCAGTGGTCGATCGCGCCGACACCGGCGGTCGTCACATAGAGCCCGTCGCCCTTCCCCCGCTCGACAACCTTGGTGTCGCCCGTCACGATGACGACCCCCGACTGCGCTGCCGCCTCGGCCATCGACGCCGCCACCCTCCGGAGGGTGTCCATCGGCAATCCCTCCTCCAGTATGAATCCTGCGCTCATCCAAAGTGGCCGGGCACCGCACATCGCAAGGTCGTTTACGGTGCCGTGGACGGCGACCTTGCCGATGTCTCCTCCTGGGAAAAAGAGCGGGCTGACCACGTGGGCATCGGTCGAAAAGGCCAGGCGCGCGCCGCCCACCGTGACAATGGCGCCATCGTGGCGGCACTCCAGCGACGGGTTGGCAAACGCCTTGCGGAAGATCCCATCGACCAATTCCTCGGTGAGCCGGCCTCCCCCGCCGTGGCCGATCGTGACTTCGGTGCCACAGGAGATCGGCAAGGGACACTGCAGCGCACCGTTGTTCATGGCTGAAGCTCAACTATGGCCGCCCCTCGGCTGCCCTTCTCCGCGCCCGTTGCCAAAGGCCGTGCAGTTCTTGTGGGACTTGGAATAGGTCCTATAGGACCTATTGGTCCTATTTTTCAGCCCGAGCCCTTCGGGCGAGGCCTGCGATCACCCGATCGGCCTCAATCCTCAGGCGATCCATGAGCGCCCGGACCCCGGGAGTGTCGCCTTCCATGGCAGCGGCGTCGAGTTTGCCGGCGCACGAGGCGAGCGCATCTGCCTCGACCAGGCTGGCGTGTCCGGCTATGGCATGGGCGTTCCTCCGGACTGACGCCAAGTCACCCGAGGCAAACGCCCGGGGGATCTCGACCATGCATGCCTCGAGAATTGCAATATACCGGTCGATCTGTCCCGG
>CAZGOX010000243.1:0-4293 GCA_964527955.1 uncultured Opitutaceae bacterium
TGGCCGCGCGGACGGAGAGCTCGATCTCGTTCACCGACATGTTGAGGAGCTTGCGAAGCTTGTTCTGCTCCTCGCTGACCTCGCTCTGGCGGCTCTCGAACTCGAAATGCTCCTCGCTCACGCGGTCAAACACGTCGAGGTGGTGCTTGAGGATCGAGGCGGACTGCTTGAGGGCGTCGTCGGGCGTGATCCGCCCGTCGGTCCAGACCTCGAGGATCAGCTTGTCGTAGTCGGTGATCTGGCCCACCCGGGTGTTCTCGACCGCGTACTTGACCAGGCGCACCGGGGAGAAGAGCGAGTCGAGGGGGATCACGCCGATGGCCTGCTCCTCCTTCTTGTTCTGCTCTCCGGGGCAGTAGCCGCGGCCCGTCTTGATCTCGATCTCGGCCTCGAACGTGCGCTTGCCGTCGAGGGTGCAGATGACCTGGTCGGGATTCACGACCTGGATGTTGGCGTCGGCCTGGATGTCGCCCGCCGTCACCTGGCCGCCCTTGGTGACCTTGATCTGGAGCGTGATCGGCTCGCGCTTCTGGGAGATGAGGAGGACCTTCTTCAGGTTCAGGACGATCTCGGTGACGTCCTCGACCACGCCGTCGATGCTCTGGAATTCGTGGTTCACGCCATCGATCTTGATCGACGAGATGGCGGCCCCCTCGATGGAGCTCAGGAGGACGCGGCGGAGGGAGTTGCCCACGGTGTGGCCGTAGCCGGCTTCGAAGGGCTCGGCGATGAACTTGGCGTAGGTAGGCGTGGCGCCTTCCTCGACCTTGGTGAGTTTATTGGGAAGTTCGAACTTTCCGAGGCGTTTGGGCATGGGTGAGACGGGTTTTTTCCTGAAAGGGTTGGTGGTTTCGTTGGCTTAGAACCTCGAGTAGAACTCGACGATCAGCTGTTCGTTGATGGTCTGGTCCATCTCCTCGCGGGTCGGGAGGCGGACGACGGTGGCCTTGAACTGCTCGGGCGTGAGCGAGAGCCAGCCGGGGACGTTGCGGATCCTGTTTTCCTCGAGGTTGCGCGTGGCCATCTGGCGGGAGGACGAGTTGTTCTTCACCTCGACCTCGTCGCCCGGCAGCACCGTGTAGCTGGAGATGTCCAGCTTGTGGCCGTTGACGCGGATGTGCCCGTGGTTCACGAACTGGCGGGCCGCGGCCCGGGTCTTCGCGAGGCCGAGCAGGTAAACCACGCTGTCCAGGCGGGTCTCCAGCAGCTGGAGGAAGCGCTCGCCGGTGACGCCGCGCTCCTTCTTCGCGATCTCGAACGTGCGGCGGAACTGGCGCTCGAGCAGGCCGTAGGAGCAGCGCAGCTTCTGCTTCTCCTTCAGGCCGACCGCGTATTCGCTGAATTTGCGGCGGGTCTTCTGGCCATGCTGGCCTGCGGGATAGGGGCGGCGTTCGAGCGCCTTGCCGGAGCCGATGATGAACTGGCCGAAGCGGCGGCTGACGCGCGTGCGGGGACCTAGGTAACGAGCCATGATTGCAGGGTGACGAGTGTTGGGTTATGAAATTCTGGACTAGACGCGGCGGCGCTTGCGCGGACGGCAGCCGTTGTGCGGGATCGGGGTGACGTCCACGATGGAGGTGACGTCGAGGCCGATCGCCTGGAGCGCCCGGATGGCGCTGTCCCGGCCGAGGCCCGGGCCGGAAACGCGGATGACGATGTCCTTCAAGCCGTGCGACATCGCGTTGCGGGCGGCGTCCTGGGCGACGATCTGGGCGGCGTAGGCGGTGGACTTGCGGGATCCGCGGAAGTTGCACTTGCCGGCGCTGGACCAGGCGACGACCTGCCCCTTGAGGTCGGTGATCGACACGATCGTGTTGTTGAACGAGGCGAGGACGTTGGCGATGCCCGAAATGACGTTCTTCGAGCCCTTCGCCTTGCGCACCTTGACCGTGCTCAACTCCTCCTTGAGGAGGTCCTCGGCGGTGGGCTGCTTCGCCACGCCGCCGATCATTTCAACCGGCTTGGCGGCGGGTCCTGCCGCGGGGGCGGCCTTCGCCGCTCCGTCCTCGGCGGGGGCCGGCTTGGCGGCCGCCTGGGGCGCCTTGGCATCGGCCGGGGACTCCGGCTTCGGGCCGGCGGCCTTCTTGTCCTTCTTGGGAGCGTTCTTTTCTTCAGCCATGAGGGGTTATTCCTTGATTTTGGTGACGCCGACGGTCTTGCGCGGGCCCTTGCGGGTGCGGGCGTTGGTGCTGGTGCGCTGGCCGCGGACGGGAAGGCCGCGGCGGTGGCGCACGCCGCGATAGCAGTTGATCGCCTGGAGGCGCTTGAGGTTGCCGGCGAGTTCGCGGCGGAGATCGCCCTCCACGACCCACTTGTGGTCGGTGATCACGTGGAGGATCTTGTTGAGCTGCTCCTCCGTGAGGTCCTGGGCGCGCATGTTGGGGTCGAGGCCCACCTCGCGGAGGACCTGGTCCGCCCGGGTCGGCCCGATGCCGTAGATGTAACGCAGGGAGAACCCTACCTTTTTCTTTGCGGGAATTTCTACACCGAGGAGACGGGGCATGAACGTGTGGGTTGGATTGGGAGTTGTGAGTGGTTGTTGGTTGAAAGGGTTTGGGTCACCGGGCGGCGGGCCGGTCGACGGGCAGCGCGAGGGTCAGGATCTCGGGGCCCTTCTCCGTCGTGAGCACCGTGTGCTCGAAGTGGGCCGAAGGGGATCCGTCCTCCGTCACGACGGTCCAGCCGTCGGCGAGCGTCCTGGTCCGATAGACCCCGAGGTTGACCATCGGCTCGATCGCGAGGGTCATTCCTGGGCGGATCTTTTCGCCGGTGCCGCGGTGGCCGAAGTTCGGGATCTCGGGCGCCTCGTGCATCGAGGAGCCGACCCCGTGGCCCACCATGTCGCGGACGACGCTGAAGCCGTTGCCCTCGACAAAGGACTGGACCGCGGCCGAGATGTCGCCGATCCGGTTGCCGACGCGGGCCTCGCCGATCCCGATCGACAGGGCCTCGGACGTGACGCGGATGAGCTTCTTCAATTGCGGCCCGATGGTGCCGACCGGCACGGTGATCGCATTGTCCCCGATGAAGCCGCGGCGCTCGACCGTGACGTCGAGGGAAACGATGTCGCCGTCGCGCAGGACGCGCTTCAGGGACCCGATGCCGTGGACCACCTCCTCGTTGACGGAAACACAGATGTAGGCGGGAAACCGCCTCGAGCCGTGCTGGTAGCCGTAGTCTGCGCTGCGGGCCCCATGGGCCGCGATCAGCTCCCGGCCCATCTGGTCCAGGTCGTACGTCGTGATTCCCGGGCAAACCTTCTCCTTCAACTCGGCCAAGACCGTGGCGGCGACGGCACAGGCGTCGCGCATCAGGGCTATCTCCTCCTTGTTCTTGATGAGGGCCATCAGGAGGGAAGCTGCGCCTCGGCCCCGCGAAACGGGACTTCGGCGCTGGAACCGTCGGCCAGAAGGCCGAGGCTCCGATAATGTCCGACAAGGGGGGCCGGGGCCCCCGGGGCCGGAAGGACCGCGTCGAGGGACTCGCCGCGGCACTCCAACCACTCGTCGAACACCTTGGCTTGGAGCAGCGTAGCCGGGAAGTCCTCCAGGACGAATCCCGCATCAGGTTTGCGCGCAAAGAACCAGCGGCGCAGGCGCGCCAGGCGGGTGGTCTCGTTCCCGAGGGTGTCGGGGCGCGAAATCTCCCGCCCAAGGAGGGCGGAAGAGACGTGCTCAATATTCAAAGAACGTGCCCGGTCCAGGAAACCGGAGAAGAACTCCGGCGAACCGAGAATCAGGACCTTCGCCCGGCGGGACAGCCCGAATGGCGAAAAGGGGTCATTGATGGCAGCCTGGACCATCTGAGTAAAGCACTATTTCAGGAGGGTCCGGTAGGTCCAGATGGCCAAACCCAAAACGAGCATACCCAGAAGAGGCCAGACAAGCTTCATGACGGCGTCGATGCTGAGGGCATCGCCGATCGCTCCCTGCTGGGCGTTCGCGCTCCGGGCCCGGATCCGGCCCTTCTTGAGGAAGCCGTCATAGTGGCGCTGGAGCAGGAAGGTCTCAACCTGGCGCATGGTGTCCAGGATCACGCCGACCGTGATCAGCATCCCCGTGCCTCCGAAGAAGTAGCCGATGCGCCGCGGGATGTTGCGCTCAAAGAGCAGGATGTCCGGGATCACCGCGATGACCGTCAGGAAGATCGCGCCGGCGAGCGTCAGGCGCGTCATGATGAAGTCCAGGAACTTGGCGGTCGGCTCGCCGGGGCGGACCCCGGGGACGTAGCCGCCGTATTTCTTGAGGTCGTCGGCGATCTGGATCGGCTTGAACATGACCGACACCCAGAAGT
>CAZGOX010000244.1:0-4283 GCA_964527955.1 uncultured Opitutaceae bacterium
GGGTCCTCGAAGGTCGACTGTGTGAGGCTTTGCGAACGAAAAGCGACCGGAGAGGGCCCATCCAGAATCCAAATGGACCCAGTACCTGCTAATCGAACACCACGGTCTTCCGCCCATACACCAGGACGCGGCTGTCCAGATGCCAGCGCACCGCCTGCGCCAGGACGGACTTCTCAAGGTCGCGGCCCTTGCGCACGAGGTCGGCCACGCTGTGCCGGTGGGTCACGCGGGCGACGTCCTGCTGGATGATCGGGCCGTCGTCGAGTTCGGCGGTGGCATAGTGCGCGGTCGCCCCGATGAGCTTCACGCCCCGTTCATGGGCCTGGTGGTACGGCCTGCCCCCGGCAAAGGCCGGCAGGAACGAATGGTGGATGTTGATGACCGGACGGCCGAAGGATGCCAGGAACCCGGGGGAGAGCACCTGCATGTACCGGGCGAGGACCACCAGCTCGACGTCCAGGCTGCGCAGGAGCTCCAGCTGCCTGCGCTCGGCGGCCGCCTTGTCCGCCGGATCGACGTCGAACGTGTGGTAGGGCAGGCCGTAGCCGCGCGCCGCGTCCTTCAGGTCCGTGTGGTTCGAGACGACCGCCACCAGGTCCCCGGAGAACTCCCGGGCGCGCCAGCGCAGGGCCAGGTCGTGAAAGCAGTGGTCAGCGGTCGAGACAAAGAGGGCGACCCGGGAGCGGTGCGCGGACGAGGTGACGCGCGCGGCCATGCGGAGCGACGCCGCGAAGGCGCGGAAGTCCGTCTCCTCCGCGGCGGGATCCCCGGCCGACTCCCACTCGACCCGCTGGAAGAACACGCCGGCCTCCATGTCCCGGTGCTGGTCGGCATGAAGGATGTTTCCCCGGCGCTCGAAGATCCAGCCGGACACCCTGGCCACCAGGCCGGGCTGGTCGGGGCCGTGGAGGAGCGCAATCAGGGTCGTGGGCGAACCCATTGGGAGTTCCTCACAGGATCCTGACGTTTCCGCGGTAGTCCTGGATCGGCCGCACCCGCATCGGCTTCTCCTGCATGGCCTGGATGCCGCCCACGGCGGCCCGGGCCCCGGTGATGGTCGTCATCAGGCAGATGTTGTGGGCGTAGGACGCGGAGCGGATGGCGTTCTCGTCCCGCCGCGGGATCATCCCGCCCGGCGTGTTGATCACCAGCGCGATCTGGCCGTTCTTGATCATGTCGACCGCGGTCGGCCTTCCCTCGCTGATCTTGGCGAGCCGCTTCACGGCGATGCCGTTCTCGGCGAGAAAGCGCGCGGTTCCGCTGGTGGAGTAGATGGTAAACCCAAGCCTCTCCAGGTCCCGGGCGATGTCCACGGCGCGGGGCTTGTCCGAGTCCTTCACGCTCAGGAAGACGTTGCCCTTGGTGGGAAGCCCTGGGCGGGCGGCCGCCTGGGCCTTGGCGAAGGCGAGGCCGATGTCGTCGTCGAGCCCCATGACCTCCCCGGTCGAGCGCATTTCCGGCCCGAGGGCAATGACGGCGCCCGGGAACCGGACAAAGGGGAACACGGCCTCCTTGACGCACCAATGGTTCGGCACGTGCTCGCGGGTGAAGCCGAGGTCCCCGAGCTTCTTTCCGGTCATCACCTTGGCCGCGAGCTTCGCCAGAGGGACACCGATCGCCTTCGACACGAACGGCACGGTGCGCGACGCCCGTGGGTTCACCTCGAGCACGTAGAGCCTGTCCTCCTTGATCGCGAACTGGATGTTCATCAGCCCTATGACGCGAAGCTCCCGGGCGAGCGCATGCGTGGCCGCGCGGACGGTGTCGAGCATGGCAGGGCCGAGGGTGTGCGGGGGCATGACCATGGCGGCGTCCCCGGAGTGGACGCCCGCATACTCGATGTGCTCGAGCATTCCCCCGATCACGCTGGTCTCGCCGTCGCTGATGCAGTCGACGTCGAGCTCGATGGCGTCCTCGAGGAACTGGTCGATGAGGACCGGCCGCCCGGGCATGACGTCGAAGGCCTGCCGAACCACGTTCCTGAGCTCGATCTCGCTGTAGACGATGAACATCCCGCGGCCGCCGAGCACGAACGAGGGGCGCAGAAGGACCGGGTAGCCGATCTCGCTGGCGCAGGTCAGGGCCTCGGCCTCGCTGAGCGCGGTCCGGTTCGGGGGCTGGCTCAGGCCAATCTTGCCCAGGATCCCCGCGAAAAGCTTCCTGTCCTCGGCGAGTTCAATGCACTCGGGGGAGGTGCCGATGATGTTGACGCCGTTGGCCTTGAGCCCCGCGGCAAGGTTGAGGGGCGTCTGGCCTCCGAACTGGACGATCGCCCCCTCGCAGTTCTCCTGCTCGTAGACCTCGAGCACATCCTCCAGGGTGAGGGGCTCGAAGTACAGCCGGTCGCTCGTGTCGTAGTCCGTGGAGACCGTCTCGGGGTTCGAATTCACCATGACGGTCTCGAACCCGATCTCCTGCAGCGCAAAGCTCGCGTGCACGCAGCAGTAGTCGAACTCGATGCCCTGGCCGATACGGTTCGGCCCCCCGCCCAGGATCATGATCTTCGGCTTGAGCGAGGCGATGACCTCGTTCTCGTCCCCATAGCTCGAGTAGTAGTAGGGCGTGAACGCCTCGAACTCCGCGGCGCAGGTGTCGACGAGGCGGTAGGTCGTACCGACGCCCCGCCGCTTCCGCTCGTTGCGCACGATCGTCAGCTCGCTCCGGAAGAAGTGGGCGAGCTGCGCGTCCGAGAACCCGAACTGCTTGGCCCGGCGCAGGAGGGGTGTTGCGATCGTGGCCAATTCCTGGGCCCTCAGCGCCTGCTCCATCTCGTGGATTTCACGCAGCTGGTGCAGGAACCACGGGTCGATCTTGGTCAGGTCGTGGATCTGATCCACGCTCCAGCCCGCGCGGAACGCGTGGCGGATGTAGAAGACCCGCTCGGCGTTCGGCGTGCCGAGCCGGTTCTTGATCAAGGCCTCGTCGGGCTGCCCGTCGCCGGCCCGGCCGCTTCCGCCCCCGAGCCCCGGGGCGCCGATCTCAAGCGAGCGCAGCGCCTTCTGCAGGGACTCCTTGAAGGTCCTGCCGATCGCCATTGCCTCCCCGACCGACTTCATGGACGAGGTCAGCGTGGCCTCCGCGTCGGGAAACTTCTCGAAGGTGAACCTGGGTATCTTCGTCACGACGTAGTCGATCGTCGGCTCGAAGCTGGCCGGGGTCAGCCGGGTGATGTCGTTGCGGAGCTCGTCGAGCGTGAAACCCACGGCCAGCTTGGCGGCGATCTTGGCGATCGGGAACCCGGTGGCCTTGGACGCGAGGGCGGAGGACCGGGAGACGCGCGGATTCATCTCGATCACCACCATCCTGCCGGTCTGCGGATCCACCGCGAACTGGATGTTGGACCCCCCGGTGTCGACGCCGATCTCCCGGATGACTGCAAAGGATGCGTCCCGCATGCACTGGAACTCCTTGTCGGTGAGCGTCATGGTGGGGGCCACCGTGATCGAGTCGCCGGTGTGGACCCCCATGGGGTCGAAGTTCTCGATGGAGCAGACGATGACGCACTGGTCCTTGTGGTCGCGCATCACCTCCATCTCGAACTCCTTCCACCCGAGCAGGCATTCCTCGACCAGGACCTCGTGAACCGGCGAGATGTCGAGGCCGTTGGCCACGATCCGGTCGAATTCCTCCCGGTTGTAGGCGATCCCGCTGCCGCTGCCGCCGAGGGTGAAGGACGGCCGGATGATCAGCGGAAACATGCCGATCTCCTCGGCCGCGGCCCGCGCCTCGTCGGCGGTGTGCACCGTCCGCGACTTGGCCACGTCGAGCCCGATCTTGATCATCGCCTGCTTGAAGAGCTCGCGGTCCTCGCCCTTTGCGATCGCCTCGGCCGTGGCCCCGATCATCTCGACCCCGTATTGCGCCAGGATGCCCCGCTTGTAGAGCTCCATGCTGAGATTGAGCGCGGTCTGGCCCCCCAGCGTAGGAAGGACCGCCGACGGCCGCTCCGCGGCGATGATCTTCTCCAGGAACTCGACGTTCAGCGGCTCGATGTACGTGACGTCCGCGAACTCGGGGTCCGTCATGATCGTCGCCGGGTTGGAATTGACCAGGATGACCCGGTACCCCTCCTCCTTCAACGCCTTGCAGGCCTGGGTGCCCGAGTAGTCAAACTCGCATGCCTGGCCAATGACGATGGGGCCGGCGCCGATGATGAGGATGGACGTGAGATCAGTGCGTTTGGGCATATCCGCTGATTCCGCCGAGGGTTGCCGGGGTGCAACCGCCGCGCAAGCGGGAAACAAGCGGAAAGGGGTCAGGCCCTGAATTCTGTAATTCCGAGG
>CAZGOX010000245.1:0-4237 GCA_964527955.1 uncultured Opitutaceae bacterium
AGGAGGGGCACGACCTCGCCGAGCTGCGTGTCGACGGCACGGCGGTGCGAAAGTGCGTGCTCGCGGGTTTTTCGGACCAGCTGGCACGGCGCCTCGACGGCGGCACGCTGCGCTGCGAACTGGTCCACGGGAGGAAGGGCGTGCTGGCACGCGAGAGCGCCATTGCCCAAGCCCCGCTGCTGGTGGCGGCCGAGATCAGCGAGATCGGCGGGCGCGACGGCGAGGTCAGCACCATCCTCTCGCTGGCCACGGCCGTGGAGGAAGCCTGGCTGAAGGAGCTGTTCCCCGATGACTACCGGGAAATCCGCGCCGTGGTCTATGACGCGCAGGCCAAGCGCGTCGTCACCCGGCGGGAACGCCGCTTCCGCGACTTGGTGCTCGACGCCAAGGCGGGCGCCGACGAGGCCCCCCTCAACGAGGCCACCGCACTCCTCACCCAGGAGGTGCTTTCCGGCCGCCTCAAGCTGGAGGCTTGGGACGAAAACGTGGAGCAATGGATCACCCGGGTGAACCGCCTGGCCGAATGGTTTCCGGAACTCGAGGTCAACCCGCTCACCGACGCCGACCGCGCCACGCTCATCGAGCAAATCTGCTACGGCGAACTCGGGGCGCGGGCCGTCCGGGAAAAGGAAGTCATGCCGGTGCTGCGCGACTGGCTGACGGCCGAACAACTCGCCGTGCTGGACGACTACCTCCCGGAAAAGCTCACCATGGCAAACGGCCGGCGCTCGCGGCTGACGTATCACAAGGAAGGCCCGCCCGTGCTCAGTGCGCGCATCCAGGAACTCTACGGCATCGAGGGCAGGTTCACGCTAGGTCACGGCCGGGTGCCGGTGAAAATTGAAGTCCTCGCCCCCAACCAGCGCCCCATCCAGGTGACGGACGACCTGACGAACTTCTGGCGCGAGCAATACCCGAAGATCAAAACCGAGCTCTCCCGCCGCTACCCGCGGCACGAGTGGAGGTAAAAGGCGCGGTTCTTGGTTAATTTGTAGCCGGGGTCGCTGACCCCGGTGCCGTAAGACGATGCCAGACCGGGGTCAGCGACCCCGGCTACAGCCAAACCATCCACCGCACCAAGAACACCTTTCAGAAACATTGGCTGCCCGACTAGGACTCGAACCTAGACAGAACGAGTCAGAGCTATTTCGCGGGCTTGCGTTAGTTGCTTTCCGTAAAGCTTTTCTGTGTCTCGTCGAAAAAACTTACGTCCACTGTGTCACATTGTCGAATGACACGCGGCTTGCGATCGCACCCGAATTCCCAGAAGTGAACCGCACCGGCGCAGGTCTGTCAAGCAAGGGTTGGACCTACGCCAACAGTCGCGCCGTATGCGTTTGCTCGAGTTAGCGGCCATGAGGTCCAAGCCGTCCGACGGCATGCCTCCTTGGTTGCCATCGGGCGTCTTGGTGTCTGATGCTCGGCGTTGTCGCCATGTCCGCCCCCGCTCCCGATGCAGCGAAACCGCCGTCCGTTCCCGCCGTCACCCGCCCCCTGACGGCGGGTCAGGAAAAGATTGTCGGCCAGATCCGCACCCTGCACGCGGCGCGGCAGCCTCTGAACATCACCGCAGTGAAGCGCCGGCACCCCGGCCTGATGAAAAGCGTCTATGCCATCAAGCCGTATTGGGGCTGGAAACAGGCACTGGCCGACGCCGGGGTCACCTATGACGACATCAACACAGAGCTGCTGGACTACTGCCGTTGCCAAATTTGTGGGCGCGAGTTTGGGTCGCTGGGGTACCACCTTGGCCACGCGCACGAAACAACCCCCGAGGAATACCTGGAGGAATTTCCCGGCGCGGAACTCGCCAGCGAGCAAAGCCGAGCCGCGCACCAAAACCGCCGCCGTTTAATTGCGCCGGACTGGGAACCGCTTTGGTCCTGGGAGTATGTCTGCGACCGGGCGATGGATTTTCACCGGCGGGGATGGGCGATGAATGTATCGGCCATCCACGGAAACGAGCCTGCTCTCCTCGGCTTTGTGGGCCGGCGTGGGCGGCAGTGGGACGACGTGCTGCGCGCCATCGGTCTGGATCCGTTGGAAGTCCGCCTCTATGCCGTGGCGGAACATCTGACCAAAAGCGACGTGATCAAGCGCCTGCAGCAACGGCGGCGGGAAGGGCGGAGTCTGGCCGTTGAACGGTTGAGCCAGGAGGATCTCAGCCTGGAGAGCGCCGCCCGACGCCTGTTCGGCAACCATGACGAGGCCCTGCGCGCCGCGCGGATTGATCCCGCGCAGGTGCGGCTCCACCGCCCGGCCCGGACTTCGGACGATGAGCGTGAACTGGAAGCGGCGCTGCGGCGGCTGGCGACGTTGTCGGGTGATGACCGTTGGGTGGAGGCCAGGCGCATCAAAGCCAAATGGGCCGGCTTGGTCTTTCCTCGTCTTGGCACCTGGCGCCGGTTGTGTGAAAGACTGGGGGTGCCCTATGAGGTTCTCGTCACCAAGCCCCGCTACCGCACGGTCGAGGAGGTGCTAGCGGGCCTCCACCAGCATTGGCAGGCGGGCCTGTCGCTGAGTGAAATCAACCGGCAGGCTAAAGGCCTGAATCTCCAGGCCCGCCGGCTGTGCGGTTCCTGGCCGCAGGCCGTGGTGCTGGCCGCCAGGAAATACGGCGGGTTTGACCTGACTAAGGTGACGAAATCCCGCAATGCCGGTTTTTACCGGGCGAACGCGTAACGGCCGTGGTTGCGGACAGACGGAATCATGGCAATGGCCCCTTCGGATTGCCCCCTGCACGTCCTCACCGAGGTCGTTGAAGAGGCCGGAGCTTCAACCGCCAAATGTGACGGGAATCTTCTTTTCCGCGCCGTCACGAAGGACGGTTACAACGGCGGTCTTCCCGGTGAATTGACTGAAGACCCCTGCGGATGTAGCGGCCGTAACTACTGCTCGGTCGTCGACAAAGGTAATCACGTCGCCAACCAAGATATTCGCCCTAAATGCCGGGGAGTCATCAATGACAATCGCCACGTAGATCCCGGCATTCCTTCCGTATTTCACCCTCAACGGCTGGGGAATGTCCGTCGGGATGATGCCAAACACCACCTCGCCACGCTTGCGCCAGAAAGTCGCGTTGTGAGCGTACTTTTGCAGCGTCACTGGGACAAAGTTGGTGGAGAACGTGCCGGGAGTGGTAGTCGTCGAGGTTCCAGAATAGTTGGCGGTCCCTGTCGCCGAGCCATACGGGCCGAAAGAATTGGCTTGAACCGTCCCGCTGTTAAAGGTGGTGGAGACCTGTCCAGGGTTGAACTGGGTGAAGGGCAGGGTTACTTGCTCGCTACCCAAATACTGAGAGCTATAGAGGACGATATCCGCGCCAACCTCCTTGCCTCGATCTTGGATCATTCGCTCCGTCACGGTCACCGCGCCCTCAAATCCCGCTTCCCCGATCATGACATATCCTCGTTGCGCCAACACCGAACCATCCTTTTGCTGGTCCGTTGAGGTGAAAACCTGGGTACGACCTGAGTAGGGGAGTAAGCGTTTGGCCAATTCGTCCTTCGAACTCCCGGTGGTGTCGTCGCGGTAAAACTCGGTGAAGCGTTTCGTGCGCCGGCTGCAGGCGGGCACGCCGCTGCCGTTCCGGCGGATGGAGTGCGCCGCCGGGGAGGAGATGCAAGTGGACTTTGGCCTGGGGGCCTGGGTGGAGTTCGAGGGCAAGCGGCGGCGCCCGCCGGTCTTCCGGTGCGTGCTGAGCCATTCGCGCAAGGGCTACGCCGAGGCCGTTAGCCGCCAGGACACCGAGACGTTCCTGCGCTGTCTGGAAAACAGCTTCCGGCATTATGGCGGCGTGCCCAAATCCGTGGTGGTGGACAACCTGAAGGCGGCGGTGCTCCAGGCCGACTGGTATGACCCGGAGCTCAACCCCAAGCTCCGCAGCTTCGCCGCGCATTACGGGACGGTGATCCTGCCCACCAAGCCCCGCACGCCGCGGCACAAGGGCAAGGTCGAGGCCGGCGTCAAGTACGTCCAGGACAACGCGCTCAAAGGCCGGAAGTTTGCCAGTCTGGCGGCGCAGAACCTCTTCCTGGCCGAGTGGGAGCGGACGGTGGCGGACACTCGCCTGCATGGCACCATCCGCCAGCAGGTCGGACCCTATTTCACGCAGGTCGAGCGCCCGGCCCTGCTGCCGCTGCCCCCGAGCCTGTTCCCCAGCTTCCATGAGGCGAAGCGGTCGGTCCACCGCGACGGCCACATCGAGTACGCGAAGGCCTACTACTCCGTGCCGCCC
>CAZGOX010000246.1:0-2553 GCA_964527955.1 uncultured Opitutaceae bacterium
CCGCCCGCCAACCCCGGAGCTTGCACGGGGGCCGTGCCGCACTAGCCTTCGTGTTGCTTATGAAAACCCCCATTCGTGTAGCAGTAACCGGCGCAGCCGGGCAGATAGGCTACTCGCTCCTGTTCAGGATCGGGTCCGGCGCGATGTTCGGCCCGGACCAGCCGGTGATCCTGCAGCTGATCGAGATCGAGCCTGCCCTCCCCGCCCTCGCGGGCGTCGCGATGGAGCTCCAGGACTGCGCGTTTCCGCTGCTCAAGGGCGTCGTGACCACGTCCTCCCTTGCGGACGGGTTCCGCGGCGTGAGCTGGGCCCTGCTGGTCGGCTCGGTGCCGCGCAAGGCCGGCATGGAGCGCAAGGACCTGCTCGGGATCAACGGGAAGATCTTCATCGGCCAGGGCAATGCGATCGCGCAGCACGCGGCGCCGGACGTCCGCGTCCTCGTGATCGGCAACCCGTGCAACACGAACTGCCTGATCGCCATGAACCATGCCAAGGGCGTTCCCTCCGACCGGTGGTTCGCCATGACCATGCTCGACCAGAACCGCGCCGCGACCCAGCTGGCGATCAAGTCCGGGACCGACGTCACCGCCGTCTCCAACCTGGCGATCTGGGGAAACCACAGCTCCACCATGTATCCTGATTTTGACAACGCGCAGATCGGGGGGAAGCCGGCGACCTCCGTGATCACGGACAAGGCATGGTTTGGCGACAGCTTCATCCCGACCGTGCAGCAGCGCGGCGCTGCGATCATCAAGGCGCGCGGGCTGAGCTCGGCCGCCTCCGCGGCGAACGCCGTGGTCGGCACGGTCAGGGCGCTCACGACCCCCACCAAGCCGGGAGACTGGTTCAGCGTGGCCGTGTGTTCGCCCGGCGCCTACGGTATCGCCCCGGGCCTGATCTACTCCTTCCCGATTCGCAGCGACGGAACCCGCTGGGAAATCGTGCCCGACCTCGCCCTCACCGAGTTTGCGAAGACCAAGGTCGTCGCCACGGAGAACGAGCTCAAGGAGGAGCGGGCGCTGGTGTCCGATCTTCTGGCCGGGTGATGCTGAAGGTCCAGCGCCGGGCCATGAGCCGTTTCATCCTGGCGCTCGACCAAGGAACGACGTCTTCCCGGGCGATCGTCTTTGACCGCCTCGGCCGGGCCCGGGCGACCGCGCAGCAGGAGATTCCCCAGTTTTTCCCGAAGCCCGGGTGGGTCGAGCACGACCCGGCGCACCTCTGGGAAACCACCCGCCGCGTTGCGCTCGCGGCCGTCGCCGAGGCGAACCTGACGGGCGCCGACATCGCCGCCGTCGGCATCGCAAACCAGCGGGAGACCACCCTGCTCTGGGATCGATCGACCGGCCGCCCCCTGCACCGGGCGATCGTCTGGCAGGACCGCCGGACCGCGGGCGCATGCGCCGCGCTGCGTGCGAAGGGCCTGGAGCCCATGATCCGCCGCCGCACGGGCCTGCTGCTCGATCCCTACTTCAGCGGCACCAAGCTCGCCTGGCTCCTGGACAACATTCCCGGGGCCCGCCGGAGGGCCGGACGGGGCGAGCTCGCCTTCGGCACGGTCGACACCTGGCTCCTGTGGAATCTCACGGAAGGACAGGTGCACGCGACCGATGTCTCGAACGCCTCAAGGACCCTATTGTTCAACCTTCGCGCGGGGGACTGGGACGAGGCCCTGCTCAAGGCGCTCCGGATACCGAGGGAAGTGCTGCCGGCCATCCGGGCAAGCAGCGAGGTGCTCGGGGAGGTGACGGCGATCCCGGCCCTGCGGGGCACCCCGATTGCGGGAATGGCCGGCGACCAGCAGGCCGCCCTCTTTGGGCAGGCGTGCTTTCGACCCGGGATGGCCAAGAACACGTACGGCACGGGTTGCTTCCTCCTGATGCACACCGGCGGCAGCCCGGTCGCCTCAAGGCACAGGCTTCTGACCACGGCGGCGTGGCGGATCGGGCCGGACGGGCCGATCGAGTATGCGCTCGAGGGAAGCGTGTTCGTCGGGGGCGCCGCAGTCCAGTGGCTGCGGGACGGCCTGGGCCTCATCGAGCGCTCCTCCGACATCGAGGCCCTCGCGGCCGGCGCCCAGGACAACGGGGGCGTCTATTTTGTGCCGGCCTTCACCGGCCTCGGGGCGCCGCATTGGGATGCCGCGGCCCGCGGGGCGATCGTCGGGCTCACGCGCGGCACCACGGCGGCCCACCTAGCGCGGGCCGCCCTGGAAAGCATCGCCTACCAGACAGCCGACCTGATTGCGGCGATGGAGGGCGACGCCGGCCGGCCGCTGCGCGAGCTTCGGGTCGATGGCGGCGCGAGTGTCAACGAGGGGCTGATGCAATTCCAAAGCGACCTGCTCCGAAAGCCCGTGGTGCGTCCGCTGACGATTGAGACGACTGCCCTCGGCGCCGCCTATCTGGCCGGGCTGGCGGTGGGTACTTGGAGGGACCGCGCGGAGATCGCCTCGCTCTGGTCCGCCGCGCGCACGTTCAGGCCCGCCGCGCCGGCGGCCGCCATGCGCAGGCGGCAGGCCGAATGGAAGCGGGCCGTGGAGCGCGCCAAGGG
>CAZGOX010000246.1:2653-4219 GCA_964527955.1 uncultured Opitutaceae bacterium
GAGCGGGTATTTTTGCTTTGCGTGAAGTGGTGGCGGGCGCGTCAATGGTGCCGATGGCCGGTCCCGCCCCGAATGAAGCCCTCTCCGAACTCGTCTCGCTGCTGAGCGAGGACGATGTCCGCGACCTGGTGCGCCTCTACCTCAACGATTTTCCGGGCATGGTGGAGGCCCTCACCCACGGTCCCGAGAAGGACCACCTGCGACTGGCCCACAGCATGAAGAGCAGTTCCCAGTATATGGGGGCCCATGCCCTGGCCAAGGTCTTTGCCGACCTGGAGCACCGGCTCGGCATCCCCGGGGAGAAGCTGACCCCGGACGACCTGAAGGCGATCACGACTGAGTTCGACAAGGTCGCCGGCCCTCTGCGGACTTTCGTCGAACCCTAGCCGGGTGCATCCTAATCTCGGATGGGTTCTCGTAGGTCGACTGTGTGAGGCTTTGCCCTTACCCCCCGCCCTTGACGAGGCCCGCCTGGACGCACCAGCGGACAAGGCTCGCCACCTCGTGCACCCCGATCTTGTCCATGATGTTGGCCCGGTGCTTCTCGACCGTCCTCACGCTCAAGTCGAGGCGGGCGGCGATTTCCTTGGACGAGAATCCCTCGGCCACCAGCCGCGCGATTTCGAGCTCGCGGATGGAAAGCATCTGGACCGCCTTGAGCGAAGGCGTGACGGGGTCCGGCCCGACGGCGGGGCGGATCTCGGCGGGCGCGGAAGACTTTCCCGTCGTGGCCTTCGGCGGGATGTGGGCGGTGAAGAACATGCCCCCACCCAGCACCGACTCGACGGCCTGAAGCGCGTAGCTCAGCGGGGCGTACTTGTCGACGAACCCGTGGACACCCTGCGCGATCAGGCGGCCCGGCAGTTCCCCGTCTGGGTGGCCCGTCACAACCAGGATCTTCGTGTTCGGAAGTTCCGCCCGGACCCTGCGAACAACCTCGAGCCCGTGCGTGCTCGGCAGATATAGGTCCACGACGACCAGCCCGGGTTTCTGCCTGAGGCAAAACTCCAGTCCCGCCTGGCCGTCGGCAAAAGAACCGACCACCGTGAGACCGCGCATGCGGCTGAACGCAACGCCCAGCATCTGGCGGAAAACCGCGTCGTCTTCAATGATGACCGCTTTTACTGCCACGAAGTTTGTCTAGGGATGATTCTTGGATTCGCCCGGACCCAAGCCCGGCCACTCAGGCCGAAACCTAGGTCCGGGGGTACACTTGGGTCAATTCAAACAGCGTTCAAGCATGTATCGATCAGCAAGGTAGGCGGGTTTCGCAGTGCAAAAAATGCGCAGCCCGTCAGCCCTCAAGGTTGATGTCCTTGGTCTCGGGCAGCACGACAAGGCCGATGACGAAGCACAGTGCGGCGACGATGATCGGATACCAGAGGCCCGAATAGATGTCGCCGGTGAACAGGGCGATCGACGCGGCGATCAGCGGCAGGAAACCGCCGAACCAGCCGTTGCCGATGTGGTACGGAAGAGACATTGAGGTGTACCGGATCCGCGTCGGGAAGAGTTCCACGAGGAGGGCCGCGATGGGCCCGTAGACCAGCGTCACGTAGAGGACAA
>CAZGOX010000247.1:0-4202 GCA_964527955.1 uncultured Opitutaceae bacterium
GGCCATGATTGCTGGGATTGCACTTTTGCGTAAAGCCAATTCAGCCCTCGTTTGGATTGGGGATCCAGCAGGATGCGTAGAGAAAGGGGTCAGGCCCTGAATTCTGTAATGAATTGCAGAATTCAGGGCCTGACCCCTTTGCCATCGTCGCGCAGTCTGGCGATCATCGCCTCCGCCGGGCCGAAGCCGGGCTTGATGCGAAGGACCTCCTCGTACTGCCGGATGCCTTCCTCCTCGCGTCCCGGCGACTGGGCAAGGGCGTTGCCCAGGTTGAAGTGCGCCTCGATTGAGTCCGGGTTGGCGCGGATGGCGGCCTCATATTCGGCGATCGCGTCGGCCATTCGTCCGGGCATGGCCGAGAGGGCTATGCCCAGGTTGATGTGGGCCTCCGCGTAGTCGGGCTTGATCCGGAGCGCGGCCCGGAATTCCGACATGGCCTCGGACGCGCCATCCGGTCGCGTCGCCAGCGCCATGCCCAGGTTGTTGTGCGACTCGGCGGAGTCCGGGTTGAGCGCGAGGGCCGCCCGGTACTCCTCGACCGCCTCGGACAAGCCCCCGGGCCGGGCGGCGAGCGCGTTCGCTAGGTTGTTGTGGGCCGGCGAATAGTTGGGATCGAGCCGCACCGCCTCCCGATACTCTGCGATGGCCTCCTCGATGCGGCCCGGGGCCTTGCCCAGGCTGCAGCCAAGGTTGTAATGGGCAAAGCCGTTCGACGGGTAATCGCGGACCGTCACCTCCCAAAGCCTGAGCTCGGTGCGGTAGTCCTCGTTGCGCTGTTCGGTCCGGAAAACCAGGATTCCAGCCAGCGCGGGAACGAAGACGGCGAACGGCAGCCCTTTCAGGCCCATCGCCGCCAATCCCCTCCAGATTCCGAGAAGAACCAGCACGAGCACCGCTGCAAGGGGCAGGTACATGCGGTGCTCCGCCATGGTCTGGCTCGCCAGCGGGACAACGCTGGAACTTGGAGAGAGAATGATGAAGAACCATGCGCCCAGGAACCCGAGGACGGGCCTGCGCCTGAGGGCAACGATCGTGCAGCCCACGAGGAGAAGCAGCAGGAGCGCTTGAGGCAGCACGGCCATGGGGCTCCGCACCAAGTCGCGCCCGTAGTCGAAAACAAGGGGATGCGGCCAGACCGCCAGGCGCAGGTAGCGGACAATCGCGCGGCACTGCGTGAGCATGTAGGCCCACCACGGAACCGCCGTGCCGAAACCGGCGACCTGCCCGCGGTTTCCGCCCATGGCCCGCACGAGCAGGCCGAGCAGCAGCCAGCTCGAGGCGAGGCCTGCATGCACCAGCCAGCGACCCCGCAAGGCGTCGCGAAACGTCCCCGCCACAAAGGTCCTGTCGTACAACAGCACCAGGACCGGGGCCGTGACCATGACCTCCTTCGTCGCCATGCCGAGAAAGCAGCAGAGCACCGACGGAACGAACCAGGCCCAAGGGGTCAGGCTGCAGACATTGACCTCCGCAGCGGAGGTCAATGTCTGCAGCCTGACCCCTTTGACAAAGCAATACAGCGTCAGCAGGTAGAACAGCCCCATCAGCGACTCGGCCCGGTCGGATATGAACGTCACCGATTCCGTCGCGAGCGGGTGGACGGTCCAGATCAGGGCAACAGCGAAAGCAAAGAGAAAGGGGTCAGGCCCTGAATTCTGTAATTCATTACAGAATTCAGGGCCTGACCCCTTTGCGATCGTCCGCCGGACGATTCCGAAGAGAACAAGGCCCGCCAGAAGATGAATCGCCAGGTTGACCACGTGGTAACCCCGGACGTCCGTGCCGCCGATCGCATAGTTGAGCGCAAACGACAGGTTGAGCAACGGCCGGCCGTCGGCCGTCGAGCCGTTGTGCGGGGGGCGAAACGCGTCCCAAACGGGCCACAGGTGCCGGATCGTGCCGTTGTCCTGAATCGTGGGCGCGTCGTCGAAGACAAACGGGCCCGAAAAGGAATTGTGGTACGCGGCCAGCCCCGCCGCCACGATGGTTGCAGCGGCGAGCAGCGTGCGCAGGGAGTTGGAACGGTCCGTCATGGCGGCGACGCCTGAAGTTGCCCCACCCATTCCTTCGCGGGCGCGAACCCGGGCCTCAACCGAAGGACTTCCTCGAACTGGGCCAGGGCCTCGTCCCGGCGGCCCGGGATTCCCGCGAGGGCGACCGCGAGGTTGAAGCGCGCCTGCAGGAAATCGGGCCGGAGCCTGAGCGCGGCCTCAAACTCGGCGACCGCCTCCCGCATTTTCCCCGACTGCCGCCTCAGCGCATTGCCCAGGTTGTTGTGCGCCTCGGCAAAGTCGGGCTTCAGCCGGAGCGCCTCGCGGTATTCGGCCATCGCCTCAGGAAGCGTATCCGGGCTTCCGGAAAGGGCGCTTCCGAGGGCGTTGTGCGCCTCGGGAAACTCCGGGTCGAGCCTGAGGGCTGCGCGGTACTCCTCGATGGCGTCGGACAGGCGCCCCGGCGTGGAAAGGTAGGCGTATCCCAGGCTCGCGTGCGCCCCGGAGGAATTCGGATCTATGCTTAGGGCCGCCTTGTAGTGGGCGATCGCGTCCGGCAGCCGCCCGGGCATCCCCAGCAGGGCGTTTCCAAGGTTGATGTGCGCCTCGGGAAATTTCGGCATGAGCCGCAGGGCCTCCCCGTACTCCTCGATCGCCTCATCCATGTGTCCGGGGACGGCGGAGAGCGCCGTGCCCAGGCTGTTGTGGGTGTTGGGGCTGTCGGGGTTGTACCTGAGCGAGGTGCGGAATTCGTCGATCGCGGGCTGGAGGCCCCCGGGGCGTCCCGCGAGGAGGATGCCGAGGTTCGTGTGCGCCATCCAGGCGCCGGGATTGCGCTCCAGGGTGGAGCGGAAGAGCGTCTCGTCATCCCTGAACATGGCGCAGTGTCCCCACGTCAGTCCGCCGAGGACGACGATCAATGCGGATACCGCCCATCGCCCCCAGACCCGGTCGCAAGCCCACGAAAGCGCGGCTCCCGCGAGGGCGAGCGGCCCAAGGTCGGGAAGGTACTGCCAGTGGTCCCACACCCACGAGTAGAGCGCCCCGTACAGGTTCACGAAGCCAAGCACGGGGAAGAGCGAACCGACAAAGAAAAGCGCTGCCGCGAAGGGAGCGCGGCTGCGGCCCCGCAGCGTCCACAGGAACAGGAGCAGGGCCGCCGCCGAAAGGGGGAAAAGCCACTGCCACCAGACGGCAGCGTCCACCCGCCACCGCACGTAGATGAAATTGAGGTCGGACGGCCAGAGGATCTGGCCGAGATAGAACCAGACGGCGCGCCCGGCCACGAGGAGCCGGTCGGCGAAAGGAAGCGTGAAGTCCCCGCCCTGGGCCCCGAGGTACCGCCGCTCAACCCAGCTGCTGAAGACCCCCGCGATTGCGCCTATCGCGAGCCAGGGCAGGAGCGGAAGGACGTCCTTCCTCCACGTGAGGCCGCCGCGTTTCCACCAGAGAACCACCAGGAGCGCCGCCGGAAGGGTGACGGTGACCGTCTTGCAGAGAAGCGACAGGACAAACAGGCTGAAGGCGGCCGCGTACGCTCCCCTCCCCCTTGTGCGGTCAAACCCAAGGTAGGCATAGGCCGCGCCGAGATAGAACACGAGGGAGAGCGTGTTCTTCTGTTCCGTGATCCAGGCGACCGACTCGACATGCACCGGGTGCAGCGCAAATAGGAGCGCGGCAAGCCAGGCCCCGGGTGCGGCGAGGCGCCGAAGCACGGCGCCGAAGAGGACCGCCGCCCCGGCGTGAAGCAGGACGGTGACAACATGGTACCCCACGGGCTGGTCCGACCAGAGCCTGTGCTGGATCCAGAAAAAACTGTGGAGCAGCGGATAGTACTGCTGGGTCGCACCGACCTTCGTCCAGATGAGACCCAGGCCCCGGAGCGATCGCAGCGCCCGGGCCGTGACATAGTCGCTGTCGTTCCAAATGAACGCCCCCGACAGGGAGGGAATATAGGCGATCACCGCGGCGCACGCCACAAACGCCGCGCCCCAAGCCTCGCGAACCCGGTCCGGCCTGGGGGGCATTGCCGTGGCGGGAAGTGCTTGCGCCATTCCTCCAATCAAAATGAGGGCCCAAACCGCAGCGCAACCCTTAACGGCCGGCTGAAACCAGGAAATCCGGCTGAACTTTGCCTAAAACAGCCTGTTAGTTCCCGGACTGGGCCGTGGGCGCGCTGCCCATGTATTTCGCGAGGAAGGCCTCGACGCC
>CAZGOX010000248.1:0-4173 GCA_964527955.1 uncultured Opitutaceae bacterium
GCCACCGACCCGGCCGTGAATCCTTCTGAGAAGGATAGGTTCGTGGTCCTGGAGACCGTCAGCGGTGCATTCCCCAGGAGCACCTGGGCGCCGCTGCTGAACTGGATCGGGCCGTTCGAGCCCAGCCCCAGCGACAGCGGAGTGAGGGTGTTGTCGAGCCCCACGGCCGCCCCGAAGGTCAGGCCCCCGGTCGCGTATATGGCGGCCGTGCCGCCGTAGTCGAGCCGGGCAGTCGGGGTGAAGTTGACGCTCGTTATATTGCCGAAGGTCGAGGAGCTCCCGATTGCGACCGCCCCGACAACCCTCACATTTCCGTTCGAGAAGGTCACCGAACCCGCATGCGTGATGGTCAGGCCTCCGGTCACGGACAGCCCGCCCTCGAAATTGATCGCCCCGCCGCCGCTCAGCGTGACGTTTCCGCCCACGGTCACCTGGCCGGTGAACGTCATCGTCGTCCCGGCGGTGACATTCAAGTTGCCGGAAATGTCCGTCGTGCCCGCCACGGTCACCGACCCGGCGGTGGCGGTGATGGTCAGGTTCTGGAGCAGGCCCACGGCATGGGGATCGGCGTCGGTCCCGATCGCTCCGGTGCTCACGGACTGGGAGGCGGTCAGGGTGAGGCTCACTCCGGCGCCACCGGCGTCCACCGTGCCGCTGCTCTGGAAGGCAATGGAGCCGGCCTGGGCCGTAACGGTGGAGGTGGCGTCCACGACGACGGAGTCGTTGACGGTCTCCCCTCCCGATGCGACCACGTTGGTATTGCCGCTGTTTGAACCGAAGAATGTCGTGTGGCCGGAACCGTTGACGACCAGGTTCCCGACCGTGGCCGAGGAATCAAAATAGATCTCATTCCCGGTCAGCACCGTCGTCGTGCCGGGAAGGTTCACGGTGTTGGAACTGCCGTCGCCAACCACCAGCGTGTTTGCGTCGGTCGACACGCCTATGTTCACCGTGCCGCCCGTTCCAAGGCCGCTGACCTGCGTTGGGTCGAGCACCACGTCCGTGGCCGATTGGGACGCGTCAGAAGAGGATCCTCCCAGGATGACGGTGCTGCCGGGATTCGTTGCGTAGAGGGTCGTGCCCTGGCTCGTGCTGTACTCCAGGTAGGCCACATTCACGTCGAGGGATCCAATCTGCGTCGACGCTGTGCCACCGGCGTTGGTCGCCGTCACGGTCAATTGCCGGATGCCGTTGGTCGGGGGCGCGTTCGCAAGGAAGAGCGAGTCCTTGAAAGTCACCTGCTGCAGGTCGCCCTCATAGGTGGCCGCAGTGCCCGCGCCCGACAGGCTGAGCGTGCCCGTCTTGCTGTTGAACTGCCACGAAAGTCCGTCCGAAAGCGTCCCCGAGGAGCCGGTCTGGCCGGCGATGGTGAGGACGTCCTCGCCCTGCTCGTATCCGGAGGCAATCGTTACGGAGGCCGAAGTCAGGCTTGCCTGGCTGTCCAGGGTAATGCCCGCCCCCACGTTGACCGAGGAACTCGTCCCGTTGAAGGTGACTCCCGCGCCCGCTGGCGCAGATACCGTGGGAGGCGGCACCACCGAGTCGGCCACGACGGAAGTTGGGGCCGGGGCCTGCCGTTGAATCTCCGCGCTTGCCGTGCCGCCCAGCACGAGGGTTCCGGTCTGGGCGTCGAACTGCCATTCGAGGCCGCCTGCGGACATTCCCTGGGAGCCCGACTGGACCGGAGTCGCATTGGAAACCGCGCCGGCAGGGAGAAGCGAAACCTTCTGCGCCGTGCCGCTGGAACTGGCGGCGGTCGCAGGCAAGGGCAGGCCCACCGGAACCGCGGATAGCAGCAACCGTGATTCCAGATGTTCTACTTCAAAAGCCCGTGGGGTGACTGCCCCATTGAAACTGGGTGTGGCTCTCTTCAGCTCCGCCCACAAAGTACCTGAATGTTCTTTTGACAAGCCCTTATCTTCCCGGAAGGCAAAGAAGTCTTTGCGCGGCAAATTCTGCCTACCGCCCGGCGGCGCTACAGCTGGTCGATCGCCTGCCCCGCAAGGAGATTTTCCGCAAGCATGCGGTCCTGCGCCATGACGCCGCGCCGCTGCCTGAACGCAAAGCGTTCCGCCCTGCGCTGGGCGTAGCCGAGAGCGCGCCTCGCGGCCCATCGGGCCCAGCCGGCATGGGCCCGGAGGCCGGACTCCAGCGCCCTTCGCACGACCCCCGGGAGAAACCGTTCCGCCAGCTCGTCCTCGATCGAAACGAAGGCGCAGGTGCTCCCCGGGTCCCCCTGGCGCGCGGCCCTGCCCTGGAGCTGCCGGTCGATCCGACCGGACTCGTGCAACTCTGTGAGGATCACATGCAATCCGCCCGCCGCGGCCACGCCGTCGGCGAGGCGGATGTCGGTTCCCCTGCCAGCCATGTTCGTCGCGATCGTGATAGCCTTCGGCTCCCCGGCCAGGCGCACGATTGCGGCCTCCTCCCGATGGCGCACGGCGTTCAGGATCGTGAAGGAGAGGGCCCGGGCGGAAAGCAGCCTCCCGAGGTGCTCGCTGGAGGCCACGCTGCGGGTGCCGACCATGACCGGGCGGCCCTTGGCGTGGAGCCCCTCGATCTGGGCCACGATGGCCTGCCACTTGGACGCCGCGTCGGCAAAGTACTGGGTGGGCCAGACCTCCCGCACGCACGGGCGGTGCGGCGGGACGGTGATCAGGGGCAGCTCGTAGATCGACCAAAACTCGTCCGACGCCTCTGCCGCGGTACCGGTGATGCCGGAAAGCCGGCGGCAGAGCCTGAAGAACCGCTGGAAGCTGAGCTGTGCGAGATTCTCGGACGGGTGTGAAATCGCGATCCCCTCCTTCGCCTCCACCGCCTGGTGAAGCCCGAGCCGCCACGTCCTGCCGGGCATGAGCCGCCCGGTGAACTCGTCCACGATCACCACCTCGCCGTCCATGACCACGTACTGCTTGTCCCGCAGGAAGAAGTGCCGGGCCTGCAGCGCCTGGAGAACGAGCGTGGACATCCATGCCGGCTGGGAAAAGAGGCCGATCCGGTGGTCCGCGCACCACCCCTCAATCTTGGTCCTTCCCCCCGGCAGGAGGCGCACCTCCTTGTACGTGTACTCGAGCTCGTAGTCCTCGCCCACCAGCAGGCCGCCCGCCAGCTGGTCCGCCAACCGGGACGCCTCGATCATCGTCTCGTTCTCCTGGGGCCTGCTGATGATGAGCGGGGTGACCGCCTCGTCGATCATCTGGTTGTCCGCCTCGTCCACGATCACGGTGTGCAGGCCCCGCTGGACCAGGGGGAGCTCGGCCGACCGGGGGCGCAGGAAACGAGCCACCATCCGCCGCCCGGGCTCAGCCAGGGGCCCCAGGTGGAGCCGGTCGCGCAGGAAATCGGCGACAAGCTCCTTGCTGGTGATGTAGACCACGTCGGCCGCGTAGGCCGCGCGCCGCATTTCCGGAGTCATCGTCGCTCCGACGTGGGCCGAGCGAAGCCCGCAGGCATGGTAAAACGGCCGCAGCCCGGTTGCGTCACGCTCGGCAAGGTAATCGTTCGCGGTGATCACGTGGCAAGGAAGGCCGGTCCAGCCAAAGGCGGCCGCCGCCAGCGCAATGGTGAGCGTCTTCCCCTCCCCCGTGGCCATCTCGCCCAGAAACCCATGGGATAGGGCCAGCGCCCCCAGGATCTGCTCGCGGTACGGGGACATCCCGAGTTCCCGCCGCGCCGTCTCCACGATCGCGGGAAGCGCGGCTCCGAACACCGCCTCGTCGCGCCGGCCATGGCGCAGGACGGCACTCCTCTGTTCCTGAAGACGCTTGGCGAGCTCCCGCGGAGGCAGGTCCCGCATCTCCGCGGCGACGGCCTCGATGAAGCCCGACTGGTCCCACAGTTTCCGAAACTGGGAACGCCGGCTGCGCCAGGCGCCATGGCCGCGGTGCACGAGCGCATCCAGCCCTTCGGGAAGCTTCCCGGGTCGCCGCAACTCCGTGCGCCTGACTTCGGACATGGGTGTGCTCATGGCAGGAAGGGGCCCCCTTCTCAGATCCTGTAGCGTTGCTGCAGCAACTGCCGGAATTCCCGGACCCAGCGAACGAGCAGCGGGGACGGCGGCAGGTCGAACCGGATCGTTCCCGTCCTTCCCTGCCAGAGAACGGGAGGGCGGGCGTCCCCCGCCGCCCCCGCGGGGGCCTTCACCCTCGCGATGACCAGGAAGAACGGCTCCGC
>CAZGOX010000249.1:0-4137 GCA_964527955.1 uncultured Opitutaceae bacterium
TAAATCCCGAAGGCGTCGGCATTCCCGTCGATCGTCCCCTGCCCCGTGATCGCTAGGTCGTGGGCCTTGATGGCCACGATCAGCGAGGTGTTCCGATCCTCGTCGCTGTAGGGGAATGGCGGGTAGTCCCTCACGTCCGCGCTCCCCTTGATGACCGAACCCGCGTCGAGGAACAGCGTCACGTTGCTCAGAAGGTAGACCGTACCTGTCTTGTAGATCCCGGCCGGAAAGAACACGGTTCCCCCGCCCGCCTTGTTGCAGGCGACAATCGCCCTGTTGATCGCTCCGGTGTCCAGCGCCGCCCCGTCCCCCTTCGCCCCAAAACTCACCACGTTCCACACCGGCCTGCTCGCAGCGCCCTGCCCGGCAGCCCGGCCGGGCAAGATGCTGCAGGCCAGCAGCAGCAGACAGAAGAACGGACCGGCGATTCGCGGGGTCATTGGCGCAGGGGGTTGGTGGCTTCCACCGTTAGGAAAGGCCTAATTGGAAACTATTGCCAACGTTTTGCGGTAGGGACGGGCGGCTCGCCCGTCCGGGCTGTTCAACCCTCGTAGGTCAGCGAGCTTGCTCGCGCTCCGGAAAGGCGCGAGCAAGCTCGCTGCCCTACAAAGGACCTGTCGAATCACGGCCCATCCGGAATGCGTGTCCATTCCAGCCTCCAGCAGCCTGGACCCGCGGCATTTCCAAACGTCCGTTGCCGCATATTCAATATTGTGCCCCTCATCCTCATTCTCCATATCCCCCCCAATGAAAACTCCCATTCTCATTGCGGGTCTTGTGTGTCTTTTCGCCACCGGCCTTCGCGCAGACCAGACCGTTGAAGAGTACAAGGCACAGCTCCTTGCGGCCGACAACGCTTTCTGCGCCACGTCAGTCAAGGATGGCGCATACAAGGCCTTCCTGAGCGTCGTCACCCCGGACACGAAGGTTCTCTCCCAAAAGACCGGAAAGGGGCCTGCCGCGGTCACTGCAGAGTTCATGGGCACGCCGCCGACGGCCTTGCTGACATGGGCCCCTACTGAGGCGGACGCGGCTGCGAGCGGCGACCTGGGCTACACGTGGGGCCGCTGGGAATACAGGGACAAGACGCACGATGGAAAGCCCGTCGACATAAAGGGGACCTACGTCACCATCTGGAAGCGCCAGGCGGACGGCACATGGAAGGTGGTTCTCGACGGCGGCAACCCCGACCCGCCGTCCCAGTAGGTGGTGCGGGTCAGTTTGAACAGGACAATTCCGACAGACGTTTCGAGGTAGGGACGGGCGTCCCTTGCCCTGAGCGAGGCCGAAGGCCGAGTCGAAGGGCCGCCCGTCCGGGCTGTTCGACCCTCGTAGGTCAGCGAGCTTGCTCGCGCCTTCCCGGAGCGCGAGCAAGCTCGCTGACCTACATTGCCAAGGCCTTTCAGGCCAGTCGCCCCAGCAGCTCCCGGCAGGCGCTCACCTCATCCTCGTTGATCGAGTGCCCCATGCCCGGATAGCGGCGGAGCGTCACCGCCGCTCCCATCTTTGAGAGAACGGTGCTTGATTCCTCGACCCGCTCGAACGGAACGTGCGGGTCCGGATCTCCCCAGCCCAGAAACACGGGGGTTCCCTCCAGCGATCCGGTGTGATCCATGGGACTCCCCGGCGGCCCGATCAGTCCGCCCGACAGCCCGATCACGGCCGCATACCGCCGCGGATTCCTGGCGGCATACTCCAGCGCCAGGCATGCGCCCTGGGAGAATCCAAGGAAGGCAATCCTGTCAGCCGCCACGCCCCTCGAATTCAGGTTCCGCACGTGCCGCTCCACCCGCTCGAGAGCCTGGTCCAGCTTCGGTTGATTTTCCTCCAGCGGCGACAGAAACGAGAGAGGATACCAGGTCCGCACCTCGGCTTCCGGCGCCACTGCAGCCAGATTCTCAAGGCCGAGCTGCCCAAACAGCGTGAGAATGCTCTGCGCAGGCGCCCCCCGGCCATGCAGGCAAATCACCGTTCCCGCAGCCTTCTCCGGCTCCGGCCCCGCCCTGAAGACCGCGCGGACTCCGCCCGGCGCATCCTCAACCCCGCGTTGGATTCGAATAGGTTTCATCGTTAGGGCCGCTTTGTCACGGCACCCTATCTATGACATCATTCTGCCTGAATCATCAAACCCCTTTGCCTCGCCTACATTGAGTCAATCCACCGGACCGGGCTTCACCTTTTACCCACCTGAGGCGAATCGAACGTCCGTGCGACCGTCTTTCTCGGGCATTTAACTCGGTGCGGGCGAAGGGTGTGGAGCTGCCTGCTTTAAGAGGCGGTTGTTCGCCCGGGACCGGCGGGCATTCAGCACCGCAATGGGACGACAAGAGCGGTGTACATCCGCGGAAGAGGCCGTTGGGGGACTTGCGTCAGAACATGTTAGGGCCAAGTCATGTCTTCAAGCGGGTCGGCCGCAGATCGGCCATACCCCGCCGGGCCCGTGTCTTGTGGCGAACTCACGCCTCGAAAGCAGGCAGCTCCACACCATGAGCCCGCTCAAAACGAACCCAGAAAAATGGTCGGGCCGGAGAGATTCGAACTCTCGACCTCTTGCACCCCATGCAAGCGCGCTACCAGGCTACGCTACGGCCCGAACAAGAGAACGGTCAGCAAGGCTCACGCGGCGTCGTGACGCAAGCCCGGAAATCAAAGAATGAACGGGCCCCTCACAAATCGTAGTGGCAGGAGACCGAATGCTCGGGCGCCCCGGGGGCCGAGGTCTCCCTGAGCCCTGGAGCCTCAATCTTGCAAAAGTCCGTGGCGTGCGGGCAACGGGTGTGGAACGGGCAGCCCGGGGGGGGATTGATCGGCGAAGGGATGTCGCCCGCGAGCACGGCCTTGGCCCTCGGCCGGCTTGGGTCCGGCTCGGGGATCGAGGCAATCAGGGCCCGGGTATAGGGATGGCGCGGATTCGAGTACACCGCCTCGGAGTCCCCGATTTCGACGATCCGGCCGAGGTACATGACGGCGATCCGGTCGGACACGTGCTTCACCACGGCCAGGTTGTGGGCCACGAAGAGGTACGAGAGCCCGAAGTCGCGCTGCAGGTCGAGCAGCAGGTTCAGCACCTGGCTCTGGATGGAAACATCGAGGGCGGACACAGGCTCGTCGCAGATGATCAGACGGGGTCGCAGCGCCAGGGCGCGCGCGATGCCGATCCGCTGCCTCTGCCCGCCCGAGAACTCGAAGGGGAACCGGTGCGCGGCGTCCTTGGGGAGCCCCACTCTCTCCAGCAATTCGTCGACGCTCTTTCGCCGCTCGGCGGCGTCCCCCAGCCCGTGGATTAGGAACGGTTCCTCGAGGATGAAGCCCACCGTGTGGCGAGCATTGAGGGACTCGGCGGGATCCTGAAACACCATCTGCAAGTGACGGCGGATCGGCTTCATTCCCCGGCGGCTGAGCGGTGCGAGGTCGGCGCCCTCGAAAAGGATTCTTCCCTCGGTCGGGTGCACCAGGCGCACGATGGTCTTTCCCAGCGTGGTCTTCCCGCAGCCCGATTCGCCCACCAGCCCGAGGGTCTCTCCGGATCTGAGATCAAAGTTGACGCCGTCCACGGCCTTGCATGTGGCCGTCGAGCGCAGGAACACCCCTCCCTTCACGGGAAAGTGGGTCTTGAGGTCCTCCACCTTCAGGAGGCTGGGGCCCGCCGACTTAGGAAGGTTGGTCATGGCTTGGATCCGCTTCCCTCGACGGACACGATCTCGCGCCAGCGCAGGCAGGCGACCTCGTGCCCGGCGGCAACGGTCTCGATCGGGGGCGGACGCTCGGCGCAACGGGGCTGCGCATGGGGGCAGCGGTTCTGGAACCGGCACCCGGGCGGAAGCTCGGACAGGCCCGGAACCATCCCGTCTATCACGGGCAGCCTCGTCTTCCGGGCTGTGGTGAGCCGGGGAATCGAAGCGAGAAGCCCCCGCGTGTACGGGTGCCGCGGACGCGCAAAGAGTTCGTTCACCGGCGCCCGCTCCGCCACGCGGCCCGCATACATCACGATCACCTCGTCACAGGTCTCAGCGATCACGCCAAGGTCGTGCGTGATCATGATGATCGACATCCCCATCTCCCTCTGGAGTTCGCGCATCAATTCGAGGATCTGGGCCTGGATCGTCACGTCCAGGGCGGTCGTCGGCTCGTCGGCGA
>CAZGOX010000250.1:0-4130 GCA_964527955.1 uncultured Opitutaceae bacterium
TCCAGGAGGTCAAGAAGCCCGAGATCGAGGCCCAGCTCGTGGCCGAGAACGTCGCTCTCCAGCTCGAGCGCCGCATCACCTTCCGCCGCGCCATGAAGAAGGCCGTCGAGATGGCCATGGCGCTCGGCGCCGAGGGCATCAAGATCCAGTGCTCGGGCCGCCTCGGCGGCGCCGACATCGCCCGCCGCGAGTGGCAGCGCAAGGGCAGGGTGCCCCTGCACACGCTGCGCGAGAACATCGACTACGGTTTTTCCGAGGCCCAGACCCTGTACGGCAAGATCGGCGTCAAGTGCTGGATCTGCAAGAAGGAGCCCGAGGCCGCAGCCTGATCCCCTTTCACCATGGCCCTATCCCCCGCACGCACCAAATACCGCAAATCGCAGAAAGGCTCCCGGGCCGGCAACGCGAAGCGCGGCAACACGCTGGCCTTCGGCGAGTACGGCCTGCAGTCGCTCAGCCGCGGCCCCATGACCGGGCAGCAGATCGAGGCGGCTCGCGTGACCATCTCCCGGCACCTGAAGCGCAAGGGCAAGCTCTGGATCCGCATCTTCCCGCACAAGCCGATCACGAAGAAGCCCGCCGAGGTGCGCATGGGCCAGGGCAAGGGCCCGGTCGAGTACTACGTGGCGGTGATCAAGCCCGGCGCCGTCCTCTACGAGCTTGCCGGCGTCTCCCCCACCATCGCCAAGGAGGCGTTCCGCCTGGCCGACGCCAAGCTGCCCTTCCGCTGCCGCTTCATCTCCCGCGAAAACGCGGTCGTCTGAACCCTTTGCCGCCACGCCATGACCTCCAAAGAAATCCGTGAACTCTCCCCCGGGGAGATCGGGGCCAAGATCCTTGAAACCCGCGGCCAGCTCCTGCACCTGCGCCTGCGCAAGCACAGCGGCCAGGTCGAGAAGACCCATGAGGTGCGCGCCCTCAGGAAGTCCATTGCCCGCCAGGAGACGATCCTGAGGGAAAAGTCGAAGAGCGCCTAACCACCATGTCCTCCTCCCCCCTCCCTGGTTCCCGCAACGTGCGCAAGACGCTCCTGGGGCTCGTCACGAGCCGCTCGGGCGCGAAGTCGATCAAGGTCACGATCGCCTACAAGACCCCGCACCCCCTCTACCACAAGGTCATCAACCGCAAGACCGTCGTCCACGCCCACGATGAGAAGGACGAGGCCAAGGTCGGCGACCGCGTCGAGATCATGGAGACCCGCCCGATGAGCCGCCTGAAGCGCTGGCGCGTGGTGTCCATCGTCGAGCGCGGCGTCACCGCCGCGGCCGCGATTTCCGAGGCCGACGTCGCCGCCCAGGTGCCGACGAAGACGACCCAGGTCAAGGCGGTTGCAGAGGGCTCCGCGCCCGCCTCCGCCGAAACGCTCAAACCCACCGAATCGCCATGATCCAACTGCGCTCCATCCTCGAAGTCGCCGACAACACCGGCGCCCGCCGTGCGGCCATGATCAGCAAGAAGGGCCAGAACACGGACATCGCCCGCGTCGGCGACATCGTCACCGTCCACATCAAGGAAAGCGCCACCGGCGCCACCGTGAAGAAGGGCGAGGTCGCCAAGGCCGTGGTCGTCCGCACGAAGACCGCGGTCCGCCGCACCGACGGCAGCTACCTGCGCTTCGACAGCAACGCGATCGTCATCCTCGGGCCGGATGGCAACCCGCGCGGCACCCGCATCTTCGGGCCGGTCGCCCGCGAGCTGCGCGCCAAGAATTTCATGAAGATCATCTCGCTGGCCCCGGAGGTCCTCTGACCATGCAAAAGTTCCACGTAAAGCGCGGCGACCAGGTCGTCGTCATCGCGGGCTCCCACCGGGGCAAGGAGGGCAAGGTCCTGGAGGTCCTGCCCGAGAAGCAGCGCGTCCGCGTCGAGGGCGTCGCCATGGTCAAGCGCCACACGAAGAAGTCCCAGGAGCACCCCCAGGGCGCCATCGTCGAGCGCGAGGGCTCGGTCCACATTTCCAACCTCATGCTCAAGTCCCGCCAGGAGGCCCGTCGAGCCCGCAAGGGCGCCGCGCCGGCCACGGCCTAACGAAGAACCATCCCATGGGCACCATTCCCACACTCAAGAAGGCCTACAAGGAGCAGATCGTCGCCGAGCTGGTGAAGACCCGCGGCTACGTGAACGCCCACCAGGTCCCGAAGCTGGTCAAGATCTCCCTGAACACGGGCATCGACGCCGAGGCCGACAAGAACCAGATCGCCGACGTGCAGCGCGACCTCGCCCTGATCGCCGGCCAGAAGCCGGTCCTCGCCCGCGCGCGCAAGGCCATCTCCAACTTCAAGCTGAAGGAGGGCCAGGTCGTGGGCTGCCACGTGACGCTGCGCAGCGACGCCATGTGGGAGTTCCTGTACCGCCTGATCGCGGTTGCGCTCCCGAGCATCCGCGACTTTCGCGGGGTCTCGCCCCGCCTCGACGGCCAGGGAAACTACAACCTCGGCATCACCGACAACACGATCTTCCCGGAGATCACGATGGAGAACGTCAAGAAGACCGGCGGCCTCGACATCACCATCGTCACCACCGCCGAGACCGACGACGAGGGCCGCGAGCTCCTGCGCCTTCTCGGCATGCCGTTCCGCCGCCAGGAAGTGGCGGCCCCGAAACCCGCCGCGGCCTGACAGCCCCCAACCCGCCTTACCTCCATGCCCAAGACCTCCGCCATCCAACGCAACCACAAGCGCCGGCGCCTCGTCGCGAAATACGCCAAGGTGCGCGCCGAGCTGAAGGCGATCCTCAAGAACCCGGCGACCGCCGACCAGGACTTCTTCGCAGCCCAGAAGAAGCTCCAGAAGCTCCCGAAGAACTCCGCGGCCGTGCGCATCCGCAACCGCTGCGCCCTGAGCGGCCGCCCGCGCGGCTTCAAGCGCAAGTTCGGGCTCTCCCGCATCCAGTTCCGCGAGTTCGCCCTGGCGGGGAAGATCCCGGGCGTCATCAAGTCGTCCTGGTAAGGACGCTCCCTCCCGCCCAGACACCCTTTTTGCCGGAAGTAGGATATGATCCGGCCCCAGCAAACCCCCGACATCCAACCATGACCGATCCGATCAGCGATTTTCTGACCCGCCTGCGCAACGCCGCCAAGGCACGCCTCGACGAGTGCGCCGCCCCCCATTCCGGGCTCAAGGAGGGCATCGCCGCCATCCTCAAGGCCGAGGGATACATCCTCGACTACACGACCGGCGCCGACGCCCAGGGGCACAAGACCGTCGTCGTGAAGATGAAGTACGTCGACGGCGGCTCCGCCATCACCGGCCTCGTCCGCGCCTCGACGCCCGGCCGGCGGCTGTACTACCGCTACACCGAGATTCCCCGGGTCCTCAACGGGCTCGGGATCGGCATCGTCTCGACCTCCCGCGGCCTCATGAAGGACGCCGACTGCCGCCGCAACAGGGCCGGCGGCGAGCTGATCTGCAACGTCTGGTAACCCGCGCCACCACCATGAGCCGCATCGGCAAGCAACCCGTTTTGATTCCCGCCAAGGTCAAGGTCGACATCAAGGACTCGACCGTCCTCGTGGAGGGGCCCAAGGGGAAGGTCCGCAAGACCTTCGCCCCCGTCGTCACCATCGCGGTCGCGGACCACAAGGTCACCGTCGTCCCGAACGAGGAGTCCCGCTTCGCGCGGGCCATGTACGGCACCGCCCGCTCCATCATCGCGGGAATGGTGACCGGCGTCACGACCGGCTACTCCAAGGACCTCGAGATCCAGGGGGTCGGCTTCAAGGGCAACCTCAAGGGGAGCGTCCTCGAGCTCGCCCTGGGCTTCTCCCATCCCATCTTCATGGACGTCCCCGAGGGGATCAAGCTCACCATCGTCGACGGCACCAAGATCAAGGTCGAGGGCTGCGACAAGCAGCTCGTCGGCGCCGTCACGGCGAAGATCCGCAGCTACTATCCGCCCGAGCCGTACAAGGGCAAGGGAGTGCGCATCGTCGGCGAGCGCGTCCGCCGCAAGGAGGGCAAGACCGTCGCCTGAGCGGACCCACCGCCTGCGACCACCACGAACCATCATGAGCACCATCCACAAAGCCGCGCTGCTGCAGAAACGCCGCTGGAGAATCCGCAAGAAGGTCAACGGGACGGGCGCGCGCCCGCGCCTGACCGTCAAGTTCAGCGCGAAGCACATCTACGCGCA
>CAZGOX010000251.1:0-4123 GCA_964527955.1 uncultured Opitutaceae bacterium
TCCAAACGCGGACTGGGCCAGGCGTCCCTTCCTATTGTCTGAGATACTCCATCGTTTGGGCGAGCCGGCTAACCTGCCCCACGCCCTCTAGGAGCTCGCCAATGGGGTCCCAGCGCCCGTTCACCAGTGCATCGCGGGCCGCTGCCCGGGTGGCCGCCTTGAACTTCCGGCCACCGAGGCGGATTTCCCCGGCGGCGATGTCGATCGTCAGCTCCAGGCCGGGATCGGCGTCGATGGCAGCCGCGATTGACGCAATGTCCTCCCGGCCGGCGACCAGGCACGGCAGGCCGATCGCGGTGCTGTTGCCAAAGAAGATCTCCGCAAAGCCCTCGGCCACGACCGCGCGAAACCCGGCCTTCTGGATGGCCTGGGGCGCGTGTTCGCGCGAGGAGCCGCAGCCGAAGTTCGCGCCGGAAAGCAGGATTGCGGCCCCCTTGAAGCGGGGGTCGTTCAGGGCATGCCGCCTATCGGTGCCATCGGGGTTCCTGCGGGCGTCGATGAACAGAAATTCACCGAGCCCGTCGAAGGTGATGCACTTCAGGTACCGCGCCGGGATGATGCGGTCCGTGTCGAGGTCGTTGCCCGCGACGTAGACACCGCGGCCGGAGACTTGTGTGATTTTTGCGAGAGGCATGGGAGTGGGTTTCCTGGGAGGGGTTACAAGGGCAGCTCGAACACCTCGCGGGCGTCGGCGACATGGCCTGACACCGCGGCGGCGGCCACCATGAGGGGGCTCATCAGGATCGTTCGCCCGGTGGGGCTGCCCTGGCGGCCCTTGAAGTTCCGGTTCGACGAGCTCGCGCAGAGCTGGTCGCCGACGAGCTTGTCGGGATTCATCGCCAGGCACATGGAGCAGCCGGCCGCCCGCCACTCGAAGCCCGAGTCGCGAAACACCTTGTCGATGCCGAGCTCCTCGCACAGCAGGGCCACCCCCTGCGAGCCAGGAACCGCTATCGCCTTGACGCCCCGGGCCACGTGACGGCCCTTGAGGTGCCGCGCCACCTCCTGAAAGTCGCTCAACCGGCCGTTGGTGCAGGACCCAAGGAAAGCAACGTCGATCCGCGTGCCCTTGATCGGCGCCCCCGCCCTGAGCTTCATGTGGGCGAGCGCCTCCTCGATGGCCGCCTTCTCGTCCGCGGCGCCGGCCTCCGACGGGTCCGGGATGTTCTCCGAGATCGACAGGCCCTGGCCCGGGTTGATCCCCCAGGTGACCGTCGGGGCGATATCCGCCGCGTCCAGCTCCACCACGTCGTCGTAGTGGCAGCCGGGATCGCTCGCAACGGCCCTCCAGCGGTCGACCGCCCGGTCCCAGGCCGCCCCCTTGGGCGCGTACGGCCTGCCCTTCAGGTAGGCAAAGGTCGTCTCATCCGGGTTCACGTAGCCCGCCCGCGCGCCCCCTTCGATCGACATGTTGCAGACGGTCATCCGCTCCTCCATCGAGAAGCGGTCAAACACCTCGCCGCCGTACTCGTAGGCGAAGCCCGTGCCGCCATTGACGCCGAGCGTGCGGATGATGTGGAGGATGACGTCCTTCGCGTACACGCCGGGCCGCAGCCTGCCCCGCACGTTGATCCGCCGCACCTTCAGCGCCCCCAGCGCCATCGTCTGGGTGGCCAGCACGTCGCGGATCTGCGTCGTGCCGATCCCGAAGGCGATGGCTCCGAAGGCCCCGTGGGTGCTTGTATGGGAGTCCCCGCAGGCGATGGTCGTCCCAGGCTGCGTGATGCCCTGCTCGGGCCCGACAATGTGGACGATGCCCTGCTTTCCCGTGGCCCGGTCGAAAAAGGTGATCCCGAATTCCGCGCAGTTGCGCCGGAGCTCCTTGATCATGGCGTCGGCCATGGGGTCCGCAAAGGGCTCGCTGAACTGGTCCGTGGGAACGATGTGGTCCACGGTCGCGAAGGTGCGGTGCGGCATGAGCACCTTCAGCCCGAGGTCGCGCAGCATCCCGAAGGCCTGCGGGCTGGTGACCTCATGGATCAGGTGGGTGCCGACGAGGAGCTGCGTCTGGCCGTCGGCGAGGCGCCGGACGGCGTGGGCGGCCCACACTTTTTCAAAGAGGGATTGGGGCATGGGAGGAGGTAGTGGCGGGACTATAGCATAGTCTTGCCATGCCCGGGAAATACTTGTTTGGATGCAATTGATGCCCAGGGAGTATCAATTTCCATTCGAGCTCCGGCACCTCGTCTATTTCCTCGAGGTCGCCCGGCGACTGCATTTCCGCCGTGCGGCCGAGGCGCTCGGCGTGGCCCAGCCCGCGCTCAGCCGCCAGATCGCCCAGCTCGAGGCTTCGCTCGGCGCCCCCCTCTTCCTGCGGTCGAGCCGGCGCGTCGAGCTGACGCCGGCAGGCGCCCTCCTTGCGGGCCGCGTCGAGGCCCTGCTCCGCCCGCTGTCCGGCCTCGCGGGCGAGGTGCGGGCGGTCGGCGACGGCCGGGTCGGCCTGGTCCGCGCGGCCTTCACCGGGCTCGCGATGGCCACCGTGCTGCCGCGGATCCTCCGCGATTTCCACCGCCTGCATCCCGGCATCCGCCTCGAGCTCAACGAATCGCCCACGTCCGCACAGCTCGCCGCCCTGCAGTCGGGAGACCTCGACTGCGGCTTCTTCCATCCGGACACGGCGACCCCGGGCCTCAGGACCACGGAACTCCTGCGCGAAAGGAACGGCGTGCTCCTTCCCGCCGACCACCCCCTGGCCCGCCGCGCCTCCCTGCGCCTGCGGGATCTCGCCACGACACCCTTCGTTCTCTTCCCGCGCTCGCACAACCCCGCCTTTTACGACCGCGTGCTGGTCGCCTTCGCCCAGGCGGGCGTCGCCCCGAGGATTGCGGAGGAGGTGTGGCCGCGCGTCAACGGGGTCGGCTTTGTCCGGGCCGGCATCGGCGCCACGTTCCTGTGCCCTTCCGAGGCGCAGCACCTTCCCCCCGAGGTGGTCCTGCTGCCCGTCACCGGGCCGGCCCCGGAGAGCCGCCTCGTCCTGGGCTGGAGGGACGAGCCGGCGCCCCCGCCCGCCCTGGCCGCCTTCCTCGCCGTGGCGACCGTCAATTCGCGACCCCGGTCGCGGGGGCGGTCTTCTGCATGAATACCAGCTTGTCGCCCTCGCGGCTGACCATGACCGGCTCGTTCTCCTTCACGTCGCCGCGGAGGATCGCCTCGGCAAGGGGGTCCTCAAGGTAATGCTCGACGGCGCGGCGAAGGGGCCGCGCGCCGTACTTCTCGTCGTAGCCCTTGTCGATCAGCAGCAGCTTGGCCTCGGGCGTGAACTCGAGGTTGATCTTCCGCTCCACGAGGCGCTTGGCAAACTTCGCGATCTCCAGGTCCACGATCTTCACAAGGTCCTCCTTGTCGAGGGGGCGGAAGAACACGATGTCCGAGATGCGGTTGAGGAACTCCGGCTTGAACACCCGCTTGGATTCCTCGAGCACCTTCTCGCGCATCTTCTCGGCGTCGCCGAAGCCCGTCGCGGCGGCGGCAAACCCCATCGACGTCTGGCGCTGCAGCAGGTGCGCGCCGATGTTCGACGTCATGATGATGATCGTGTTCCGGAAATCGACCGTGCGGCCCAGCGAGTCCGTGAGCCGCCCGTCCTCCAGGATCTGGAGGAGCAGCTGGAGCACGTCCGGATGGGCCTTCTCGACCTCGTCGAAGAGGATGACGGCATAGGGCCTGCGGCGCACGGCCTCCGTGAGCTGGCCGCCCTCCTCGTATCCGACGTACCCGGGAGGCGAGCCGATCAGGCGCGACACGGAGAACTTCTCCATGTACTCGCTCATGTCGATCTGCACCAGGGCGTCCTGCTTGCCGAACATCTGCGCCGCCAGCTGCTTGGCGGTCTCGGTCTTGCCGACCCCCGTCGGCCCGACAAAGAGGAACGAGCCTATCGGCCGGCGCGGGTCCTTCAGGTCGGCCCTCGAGCGGCGGAGTGCACGGGCGATGGAGCCGGCAGCGACGCCCTGGCCCACGACGCTCTTCTGGAGCTCGGCCTCGAGGTTCAGGATCTTCTCGCTCTCCTTCTTCTCCATCCGCGAGAGCGGGATCCCGGTCCAGTCGGCGACCACCTGGACCATGAGGTCCTCGTCGATCGTGACGCGCTTCTCCTCGCGGGCCTTCTTCCACTGCTCGGTGG
>CAZGOX010000252.1:0-4100 GCA_964527955.1 uncultured Opitutaceae bacterium
GGTCGGCGGACCCGGCGTGAAGCAGGCGGCGGCGGCCGGCTTCAGCCAGGACGAAGCGCCCGACGCGGATCTCGAGGTCCGGTTCGTCGCCAAGGCCGGCGTGCACGTGGTCGGCATCTCGTTGACGCAGGATCGATGGGACACGGAGGGGATCGGCCTGTCGCGCCTCCCGCTGACCAACGACGCCTACTCGCGCGGCCGGAACACGTCGCCGTCGACCGGACGGGACGAGCCCTGGTCGTCGCGAACTACCATTCCGCGGAGGTTGCCGCCCTTCCCATCCTGGCGGACGGATCGATCGGGGTGCCCAACGTCCTGACCCACTCGGGATCCAGCGTCCATCCGACGCGGCAGACCGCCTCCCATCCGCACTCGACCACGATTTCTCCGGACAACCGCTTTGTCATCGTCTGCGATCTCGGGCTGGACCGGATATTCACCTACCTCTTTGACCCTGCAGCCGCAACCCTCTCGCCGGCCGAGCCCGCGTTTGTCGCCGCGACGCCGGGAGCAGGACCAAGGCACTTTGCCTTCGGCAAGGACGGCCTGCATGCCTACGCAATCAACGAACTCGGTAACACCGTAGTCGCCTATGCCTACGATTCCGGGACCGGTGCACTGGTTCCGTTCCAGACCTTGTCCACACTTCCGGCGAACTTCAGCGGGCAGTCCATCGCCGCGGAAGTCAGGGTCCATCCCAATGGCCGATTCCTGTACGGATCCAACCGCGGCCATGACAGCATCGCCGTCTTTGGCATCGACCCGGCCTCCGGAAGGCTGACGCCAGTCGAGATTGTACCGGCCGGCGGCAAGGCCCCCCGCAATTTCGCCCTAACGGCAGATGGAAAGTGGCTTGTCTGCGCCCACCAGGATTCAAACTCCCTGTGCGCATTCCGGGTGAACCCGGACACCGGCCGTCTCACCAGGGTACCGGGAAGCATCCCAGTTCCGATGCCGGTCTGCGTCCTGGTTTACGACTAAGCAACGACAAAGGGCTCGAAAAACCCGGCTTGTGCGGGCGGGAATCGGCCGTGGATGAAGACCCCTTCCTCGCGGTGCTCCTGCGAGTGAATCTGCCCCAGGGTGTGCAGGCGCGCCACGACGTCGTACCGGTCGTGCGGGATGAGCAGGTCGACCACGCCCACGCCCTCGGCCGCCAGCTCCTCCAGGCGCTTGCCGACGGCCTCAAGCCCTTCGCCCGTCTTGGCGCTGACAAACAAGGCGTCCGCCACCAGGTGCCGGGCCGCCTGGAGCTGCGCCTCGCTCGCAAGGTCGATCTTGTTGAAGACCGTGACCGTGGGACGGTCGCCCGCCCCGATCTCGGCCAGCACCTCGAGCGTGGTCGTCCTGTGCTTGTCGACCTCGGGATTGGTCGCGTCGAGCACGTGGATGAGGAGATCCGCCACAACCACTTCCTCGAGGGTCGCCTTGAAGGCCTCGACAAGTCCGTGGGGAAGCCGGCGAATGAAACCGACCGTGTCGGTGATCAGCACCTTGCGGTTTCCCGGAAGCACGAGCTGGCGGGTCGTGGGATCCAGCGTGGCAAAGAGCTTGTCCTCGGCGAGCACGTGCGCCCCCGTCAGCGCATTCAGGAGCGAGGATTTCCCCGCATTGGTGTAGCCCACGATGGCAACCGTCGGTACCGGCACCCGCTGGCGCCGGCTGCGCTGCACCGCGCGCTGGCGCACGACCTCGGACAACTCGGCCTTCAGCTGGGCGATCCTGGCGCGAACGACCCGCCTGTCCTGCTCGAGCTGGGTTTCGCCCTCGCCTCCGAGGGATCCCCTGCCGCGCTGGCGGGAGAGGTGCGTCCAAGCCCGTGTCAGACTGGGAAGTGAATATTCCATCCGGGCCAGCGCCACCTGTAGGACCGCCTCGCGCGTGTGGGCGCGGTCGGCGAACACCTCAAGGATCACTTCCTGCCGGTCGATGACGGCGATCCCGGTCAGCTCCTCCCAGTTGCGCTGCTGCGCCGGGGAAAGTGCCGCGTCGAAGACGATGACGTCCGCCCCGTCCTCCTTGGCCATGGCGGCGATCTCGTTGGTCTTGCCGCTGCCGATCAGGAGGGCGGGCGATATCCGCCGCAGCCGGACCAGGGTCGATCGGACGACCTCCAGCCTGAGGTTCTGCACCAATTCCGTAAGCTCGGCCAGCAGTTCGTCCCCCTCTCCATCGGGCATGTCAGCCATCTGCACACCGACGAGAAACGCCCGGCTGAGCTTGGATTTGGTTTCAAGAAAATCGGCCATCTAGGGGGTCTGTACGATGAGTGACCCCGAAACCTGCCTTATGTTCTGGATGATGGCAAGGGAGCCATGAGCGACGGCCGATTTGACCGGAATCGAGGTAGGGACGCCCGGCCCGGGCGTCCGGGCATGCTTTCGGGCCCATTGGTGATTCCCGGACGGGCGAGCCGCCCATCCCTACCTCGACCAGGGCGTTCGCTCCAGACTGAGAGGCCTGCCATGAGCGACGGCCGAAGGCCGGAGTCGAATGGCTGCCCGGCATGGATTCGAACCATGACTAAGGGATTCAAAGTCCCCTGTGCTACCCTTACACCACCAGGCAATACGGGAGGAGGCAGCGTGCTCCGACTGCGCCTCCGGTCAAGGTCGTTCCACCCGATGTGCACTCGAATGCACTTCCTCTCCGGCCTTGATCGGCACCGGCGCCCGGCCATTCTCACCGACCGTGCCCCGAGCCAAACCCAGCTTCTGGAAGGCCGTCCGAATGCCGGTGATCGTGGGCCTGCTCGCGCTGCTCGTGTGCGCCGGGCTTTACAGGTCGGAGGCGAACAGCGTCGAGACCGAGCTCCGGTACCGCGAATCGATGCGGATGAACGTCTACGCGACGGTTTTCCAGCACGAGTTGCGCTTCGTGTCGGCCGACCTTCACGAACTTGTCGAGGGCCAGGCCCTGAGGGAGTTCCTGTCCACGGGCAAGACGGACATCCTGAACCGCGCCGCCGCGACGGCGCTGCTCTTCAGCAGGCAGCATCCGGCGTACGACCGCATTGTCTTCATCGACGAGAACGGCACCGAACGCTTCAGCATCGGACAGGGAAGCCTCGCGCCGTCCATCAGCCTTCAAACCCAGGCCCACGAACCCTATTTCCAGCGTGCGCGCGACCTCGACCGCGGCCAGATAGCCCTCTCGACCTTTGCGCTGGATTCCGACCAGGGGCGCGTTGCGCAGCCAGCCAAGCCCATCCTCCTCTTCTCGACCCCGGTGTATGGCGACGATGGGCACTGGCGGGGCGTCTACGCCATCCACTACCTGGGAGCCAGCCTGTTGTCTGAGATCGCTGAGATCTCCCCAATCCAGTTCCACCGCCTTCGCCTTCTCAATGCCCAAGGCTACTGGCTGAAGTCCGACGACCCAACGAAGGAATGGGGCTTCATGTATCCCGACAGGGCGGACATGACGCTCGCAAGGACGGATCCCGGGCTTTGGGGGCAGGTTGCCCTGCGGCCGGAAGGCCAGGTGGCGCACGCCTCCGGGCTGTTCACATGGCGGCACATCGACCCAAGGGAAGTCGCGGGGATCGGATCGGGGGACACGGTGGCCGCGGATCCCTTTTGGGTGCTGGCGTCCGAGGTAACCGGAAAGGAATGGACGAGCACCTTCTCCAGCCTAAGGCAAAGTTACGGGATCACCGGCCTCGTGCTGGTCGCGCTGGTCGGTCTCACGCTGCAGTTTCGGAGGTCCCGCAGCCTGGACAAGAACAGGCTGACCCTGCACTTCGAGTCGCTTTTCGAGTCGCTGCCCGGCATGCACGTGGTCCTCACGCCCAACATGGAGATCGTCGCCGCGACCGACGCCTACCTCAAGACCACGATGACCACCCGGGAAGCGATCGTCGGGAAGCGCCTGTTCCAGGCTTTCCCGAAAAATCCGCAGGACCGCGACTTCGGGAACCCCGTGGCCGACGCGAACCGGGCAGCCGTCGAGCGCATTCTGATCACGGGCAAGGCGGAAACCATGCCCGTCTTTCGATATGACATCCGGCGGGAGGATGGCACCTACCAGGAGCGCCACTGGCGGGTGACCAATTCACCCCTGCGGGGCGAGCACGGCCAGGTCGAGTACATCATCCACCA
>CAZGOX010000253.1:0-4095 GCA_964527955.1 uncultured Opitutaceae bacterium
TCGCCAACGAGATCTTCACGGAATTCTACAACTCCAACCGGCACGACGTCTCCTGGCGCTACTTGGTGTTCGGCCTGGACGGCCACCACGCCCTGGTCCCCTGGTTCTGGACGGCCGTGACGCTGAACGTGACCGCGATGGTTCTCCTCATGCTCCCGTTCAGCCGCAGGCTGAAGTGCCTCAACATCGCGTGCTGCCTGTGCATCCTCGGGATCTGGATCGAGAAGGGCATGGGGCTGGTGATCCCCGGGTTCATTCCGACCCCCCTCGGCCAGATCGTGGAATACCAGCCGAGCTGGAACGAGACGCTCGTGTGCCTCGGCATCTGGGCCTTCGGACTTCTTTGCTTTACCCTCCTGCTCCGGATGGCGGTGCCCATTCTCCAGGGCCAGTTGAGGCGGGCTAACGAGGGCTAGAAGGCCGCCTTATGGAGAAAGCCCCCACCTCGGCGGATGCCAGGGAGTCCCTGAACGCGCACGTGGCCGCCAGGGGCGCCGAGATACGCGCCAAGTACGGCCCGGACATCGGATGGCCCCAGCTCAAGCGGATCCTCGAGGACCGGGAGTGCGTCCGCTATCCCTGCCGGCTCGCCTTCGACGCAGGTCCCCTGGAGCCGGGGGAGTGCGCGTTTCCGGAGCCGCTCGGCAAGAGCCCGGAGGACGGCTTCCGGCTGTGCATCCACCCGTACTTTTCCACCGAGCCGGGCCGCGTTCCCCGCCTCGCGCTCTATCAGATCGTCGCGATCAACTACGGTGCGTTCGCCTCGCCGGAGGACGCCGAGTCCTTCGGCGCGGCCGTCCTGGGAATATCTCGGGATCAATATTATTCGGAACTGTGCGCCATGGCCGACGAAATCCACGCCGGCGATCCGGTGGACGCGGGAGCCGGCGGCGCGTGCGCATGCGCCGGAACCCCCGCGGAAGACGCTGTAAAAAGGGAATTTGTCTCGCTGGCCAACGCGTGCGCGACAAAATATGCGCACCAAGACATGCGCACCAAGGATTGCACACATAATCCCAAGGAATGCAGAGGCTTCGAGGAGGGATTACGTCAGGATGGACCGAAATAGAAAGTGTATATAGGGCGCGGCGCGCCAGACCAAAAACCGAGACACCCATTATGAAGATTCCAAGCCGTATTTCGGTGAGCCAAGCCATCTTCGGAGGATGCGCGCTGTGGTCGCTCCTTCTCATCTCCTGCGAGACGGTCAACAGGACGGTGGTCGCGCCGGGGGCGGGCACGCCCGGCGCCACCTACATCGGCAGCAAGGAATGCGCCCAGTGCCACTCGGACCAGACGGGCCACTTTGCGGGCTCGACCCATTCCAGGCTCCGGATTTCGGATGCGAAGGTCGGCGACACGTCCTGCGAGATCTGTCACGGCCCCGGCAGCCTCCATGAGCAATCGGGCGGCAAGGCCGGCACGATCGTCAATCCCCGCCGTTCTCCCGAGGCCTGCTTCCAGTGCCACCTCGACAAGCGCGGCGAATTCAGCCTGCCCCACACCCATCCGGTGCTGGCGGGCAAGGTGAGCTGCGTCGACTGCCACGACGTGCACAAGGGCGACGCGATCCGCGGGGGCGGGGCCGCCCTCGCCTCCCGGAACCAGACCTGCCTCAAGTGCCACACCGAGCAGGCGGGCCCCTACGTGTACCAGCACGGCGCCCTCCGCGAGGAAGGCTGCACGGGCTGCCACAACCCGCACGGCACGGTCAACGACAAGATGCTGGTGGCGCGCGACGCCAATCTCTGCCTTCGGTGCCACTTGGAAGTGCTCAGCCCCGGCTTCACGGTCGGCGGCTACTCCGGCGGTGGCGCACATGCCAATGCCGTCGGATCCCGCCTGTCCGAGGGCACCTGCTGGTCCGCCGGATGCCACGAGGACGTGCACGGCTCCAACGTAAACGCGTCCCTCCGCCCGTAACCAACCCAAGGAACCTGTCACCATGCACATGACCCTCCTTCAACTCCGGCGCGGCGCCCTCCTTGCCTCCGCCGCCGCCGTCCTTGCCTTCCCCGTCACACGCGCGCTGGCCGACGACAGCTCCTCCCAGGCGGACGCGTTTCCGACCTTCGACAACTATATCACGGTGTCAGGGCTGGCAAGGTCGCTTACCGGTGACTCCGCCGCCTATGCCGCCCGGACCGGCACGCCGAGCATCGGATCGTTTGGCATCGAGGACTTTCTATACTCCAAGGATGTGACCGACAACAACACCCTCACCATCAAGGGACACGCCCTCTCGGGCTCGGACGACTACCTGGGCACGGTCTCGCTGGTGGACGACAAGATCGGGTCCGTGGAGACGGGCTACAGCCGCTTCCGCACCTTCTATGACGGCGTGGGCGGCTTCTTCCCTCTCAGCGACGCCTTCATGAAGTGGGATCCCGAGTCCCTCCATGTCGACCGGGGCTCCTATTGGGCCACGGCGAAGCTCGCCATGCCCGACCGCCCGGTCTTCACGCTCACGTTCAGGGACGACACCCGCTCCGGCATGAAGGACTCGAGCGAATGGGCCCCCTCGATCAATCCCAACGCCGTCATCAAGAAGGGCGTCCTGGTCGGAACCGCGGCCCCCGTAAACACCCCCTACATCGCCCCCAACGTGCTCCTGCTCGACGAGCATCATGACTCGATCGAGGGCTCGATGGTCGCGACCCTCGGAAAGACGACGGAAACGCTCAAGGCGACGATCGACACCGTGCGCAACATCGATTCCCGCGACTATGTCAAATATCCGGGTTCGACGGTGATCGCCGATCCGGCGGTGACGGTCACGGACGACCAGGAGTCCCGCCGGTCGACCAGCTTCCGGCTCCTCAACGAGACGGAGACGGAAATCAACGAACAGCTCACGGTCAACACGGGCCTCACCTACTCCCAGCTCTCGAGCGCCAATGGCGGGGAGTGGATCACCCCCACCTACGCGGCGACGCCAAACGCAGTCTATATTGCGGACACCGCCGCCAACATCTTTGGCGGATCCAAGGTCTATGACTACGTGGGCAACCTCTCGGTCGATTATACGCCGACCAGCGATTGGCGGGCCGAGGCGGCCTACCGGGACGAGTACGATGTCACGTCGAGCAGCGGCGGGTTCACGAACACGAGCCTTGCCACGGGGGCAAAGACCATCGCGTTGACGAACATCACCACAAAGCTTGAGCCGACCTACTCCCATTACAACGAGCACGCGGGCACCCCCGAGGCCTCCCTCGAGTTTTCGGGGATCAGGAACCTCACCCTCTATGCCAGCTTCGACAAGCGGATCGACAAGGCCGGCCAGCGCTGGGTCAATCCCTACGCGGCCGTCACGACGACGGGGGCCGGGGTGGTCACCAACGCCGGCGCGCCCTTGTCCAGCATGTTCTTCCAGGAGGCGGACCAGGACAACGAGAATGCGAAGTTCGGCGCCAACTGGAACGCGAGCAGCCAGCTGACGGTCCGGGCCGAGGTCTTCCGCAAGGATGACGAGAACCAGTACTTCGGGTCGAACCAGCTCGTGGGCACCGCCAGCTATGGCGGGTTCTTCGCCAACGACTACACGTTCACGGGCACCAAGCTGAGCGTGATCGTGAAGCCCATTCCCGAGCTGTCGTTCAATACCCGCTACGAGCCGGAGTATGGCAACATGGCGGTCACCGCGAATGCCGTCCTGGGGGGCAATGGCACCGAGGTGACGTCCGGCAAGGTCCGGGCCCAGATGCTGAGCGAGTCGGTCAACTGGACGCCCACGCAGAGGATCTACGTCCAGGGCAACGTCAACTTTGTCTACAGCTACATCCAGACGGCCTACCCGGTCGTGGTCGTCTCCTCGACCACCGGGATCGCCATGCCCGTCCAGAACTCCAACAACAACTACGTCAGCAGCAGCGCCCTCTGCGGCTTCGTGGTCGACAAGCAGACCGATGCCCAGCTCAAGTTCTCTTGGACCCAGGCGACCGACTACAATCCCCAGATCGCCACCGGCGGCCAGCCCTACGGGGCGGGCTTCATGGAGGAGAGCGCCACGGCGGGCCTGAAGCACATGTTCAACAGCCGGCTTCAGGGGGAACTCAAGGTGGGCTACCTCAAGCGGACGGACGCCACGACCGG